>JAHDGT010000122.1 GCA_020631675.1 Bacteroidota bacterium | reverse complement strand
GGTACAGCTAAAAGAGCAAGTCAGAAGCAACGATTATTTTTGTCCGGGTACTTATATGGATAAAAGTCAGGATACGGCTACCCCTCTTGCTTCGGAAGGGGAATAATAGGGCAAATGTTGCAGTAAATTGCCGATCATATACTTCTTACTGAAAACGTAGCAGTAACCATTGGGAGACTGGAAGGCATGAAGACCATGCGTGCCATCTTCATGTATACTTGGCAAGGCTTGAAGTACTGGCTGTAAATTTTGTTCAGCAATGACTTGCTTGATCTTTGCAGGTATTTCCGCACCTGCAAAATACAATTGCTGTTTCGGAAATTTGTCGGACTGGTGCAGACTGATCGCGAAACCTTGGTCCGAGCGAAGCATAATATGAGGCGCCTTTTCTGGAGAAAAGCAACTATTGTGCTGGTAGAAAGACTTGAAGCCCAAGCACTGCCAAAAGCGAAGAGAGCTGTTAATGTCAGCTGTTCGTAGACATAACTCTGAGTTAAGTGAAGGCTTGATTTTTCTCGCAGATGTATTATTAGTAGTAGGTACAAGACAAAGGTCAATACCTTCAGGGCTTTTCAGTTGATATGCTTTTTGTTTTTGGGAGAGCGCAAATCCTTCTGCTCGTAGTTTAAAAACTTGCTGTAAGATCTCACTGTTTTGTATGCACAATGCAACGTTCTCAGCCTTTTCTGACAACTCAACTGTCATGTTAAAACCATGAAATCGGAGTCCGGATTCACTTGCACCCACTTGCTTAAAGCCTAATTTTTGAAGAAAAACAGCTTCTTCTTGAGGGTTAACACATGACAATGTTACAATATACGGTAAAAAATTTCTCATATTGACTTATAGTTTTAGATCGCGTAACAATATCATTTACAAGCAAGTAACAATAAAAATAGTTCCAAAGCCATAAAAAACTTTAATTTTTTTTGTGACTTTCTATTTCCCCTATGTCGTAAGGGTGCTCAAGCGCAGTTCAAACATTCACCTATTATTCGAACATGGCAACAGATAAGCAAGGTTTATTCATGGATCCGACATTGATCTTCAAAACAGTGAAGACCATTGTTGAGAAAGTCCAAAAGGAAAATGAGGCAGATCCTAATGTAGAAACCGCTGACAAAAGCGTTTTCGATCGTTTGAACGAAGAGCTGGGCAAAATAGGGAAAGACGAGAATGGAGCAGAGGAGCAACAAGATGGCAAAAAAAGAAGTGTTTTTGACCGCTTGAAAGACTTAAAGAAGAAAGGAGAGAAAGCAATCGAAGAGGCAAGTACAGACACTTCCTCCAATGACCCTATGTACGGTCCGACAGAAGCGCCTGAGGGTTTTGGTGATAATATGCTCGGTCCACAAAATGCACCTGAGAGCTATAAAGTAGAAGAAGAGAAGTCGAAAATAGAAGAGTTACTGCCTGTTGACATTACTTTAGATGGCAAGCCTTCCAATTCAATGGAAGATCTTCAGGACCGAGTGGGCGAGTTGCGTGCAAAATTGCTCTCTTTGAAAGAGGAGTACATGGAAAAACGCCATGAGCTTCATCTGAGCTATCAAGAAATGAAGTTAGACTTGCAGCGTGAATTAGATGGCTTGAAAAAGCAATTGTCGGAGCGCAAAGATCTAATTAAAAAGAAAAACCCTGATAAGGGTAAAGGTGGTAAAAAAGTGAAAGGCTACCTAAAAGATGCAGGAAATCGCCTTGCCAATGCAAGAGATAATGTTAAGCGTAGAGGTGGCGCAAAAAGAATTAACAAAAAAAGGGATGATTGATCGTGCAGATCATTTAAGAGCCATCACCGAAAGGTGATGGCTTCTTTTGTTATAAGCTAAGTTATAGGAGCTGTCGTTACGCTCCCGCTAAATAAGCGATCACGGTAATGATGATCACTACGAATACGAATAGGGCGAAAAAGAAGCCCATATTACTTTTCTTTTTTTGTGGTTTACCCGGCATGATATTGATGTTTTTTGAAAATGAAATAAGGCGTCCAATATAGACAAAGCATTAACTTATTATATCCCTATAATGTCACACTACTTTTCGCCGCTACATGGCGCACGATGTTATGAAATAATTGAGCACCTGCCCCTTCTTCTGGTAAATCAGGATTTTCTCGCTTTAATTTTGCCCAGTTAGGATGATTGTATAAAGACAGAAAGGCTTCAGGATGTGGCATTAGTCCAAAAACTTGTCCGCTAGGATCCGTCAAGCCCGCACAAGCTAAACTCGAACCATTCGGGTTTTGTGGGTAATCCTCTGCCGTTTCTCCATTTGGTAAACAGTAAGTCAAGCAGTTTAAATGTTGGCTTACAATCGCTTCCTGTGTCGCCTCATCCTTAAATAGGAGTTTACCTTCCCCATGTCTTACTGGCACGTCAAAAGCCGTTATGCCTGCTAAGAATGGTGTCTTACTCTCAGGGTTCACTTTACAACGCACCCAACGGTTTTCATAACGCCCCGAATTATTGTGTGTTAAAGTAACTTGCTGCTCTACCTTTGCCCCTAACATGGGCAACAAGCCCAATTTCACCAACACCTGAAATCCATTGCAGATGCCCATGATGTACTTGCCATCGGCTAAAAACTGATTGATCTCTTCTAAAAATGTATTCCCATTAGGTAGGGACTTATAGCGAATTTTATTGGCCAACACCTTACCCGAAGCAATGTCATCACCAAAAGAGAAGCCTCCCGGAAAATTGAGGATATCGAAGGTGTGAATATCACGACCTTTCACCAAAATATCATTGAGATGTACGATCTCGGTTTCCGCGCCCGCCAATTGATAGGCTGCCGCCATTTCTTCTTCACAATTGATTCCGAAACCGGTAATGACCAAGGCGCGAACAGGGTATTTGGACTGCTGCATGAATAAAGGGACGATTTGGTGTGGTTGGTTATTGAGCGCGAAGATAGTGAAGTTGAACTTGGTCTATGCGGCTTACCACCCAAAAATATCATCTGCTCCGCCATCCACTTCAGGCTTGTGCACTCTATAGGTCGCCGAATCCACTTCAATTAAAAAGCGAGAAGGGCGGGTGAAGGTTTCTTCCCAATTGCTTAGTTTAGAGGGCATGGTCAAATACAACTGCTCTTTAGCCCTGCTACAGGCCACGTAAAACAGTCTGCGCTCTTCTTCTAATTCGTAAATCGATTTCAAGGCACGGCTGCTCGGGAAAACCCCATCCAATAAGTGGGGCACGAAAACGGCATACCATTCCAAACCCTTAGAAGAGTGTATCGTAGATAGGGTAAGCGGTGCTTCCTCACTTTCGTCTATGAGTGGGGTGTTTTGATCTTGATATTTATTAGAAGGCGGGTCCAGAGCGAAATCGCTCAAGAACTTATCCAGCTCATTGTATTTGGTGGCTAATTGGCGCAAAACCTCCACATCCTTCATGCGTGTGCGCACATTGTCTTCATAGAGCTTTAATAAGGGTTCGTAATACTCCGCCAGTATATCAATACGCTCTGGCAGGCTCAAACCCGTAGCTCCTGCTGACTGTAAGACCTCCTGCAAATCCAATAAGTCATCACTGTATTTACGTTTGGAAAGCTTTGCTACTTCTATCTGTCCATTATTTTCCTGAATGGCGGCTATGATCTTACTGGCGGTCACTTTACCCACACCCGCTATCAGCTTTAAAATACGTGTCCAAGCCACAGCATCATAAGGGTTCAGTATGATTCGCAGATAAGCCACCATATCTTTCACATGCCTGCGCTCAACGAACTTGATCCCTCCTACTACGATATAAGGGATAGAACGCTTGATCAGCTCTGCTTGTATAGCATTCCCGTGAAAAGACGAGCGATATAAGACCGCCATATCATCCAGACTTACATTTTTTTCTCGCAGTTCCAAAACCTTATCCACTATGAAAGTAGCTTCTTCCTGTATGTCGTAAAAACGAGCACCCAGCGGTAAGAATTGATTCTCATTATCGCTATACAAACGCTTCTTATAACCCAATACCGCCTTGTCGATAATGCTATTGGTAAAGTTCAATAGGTCTTGATTAGAGCGGTAATTCTGCTCTACTTTCACCACCTTACACTTCGGGTAAGTCTCCGGAAAAGTGAGGATATTCTCGAAATTCGCCCCTCTAAAGGCGTAAATACTCTGGGCGTCATCTCCCACCACCATCACATTTTGATGCTGCTCCGCGATCAGATCCACAATGTCTTTTTGCACCAGATTGCTATCCTGAAACTCATCTACCATGATGTACTTAAAACGCTCCTGCACCTTTCTTCTAAAAGGAATATTATCCCGCAAACTATTGCGCAACACCTCCATCAGATCATCATAGTCGTAAATGTTGTTGCGCTGCTTATACAGCTGGAATACCTTGAACAGCTTCTCCAGATCCGGAATGAATTCTTTAAGTCCGCTAAAGTCTTTTTCCACTACCTCCACTACACTCATCCCACAATTGCGCATCTTGGAAAAGATCTTCTGCACCCGCCCCTTCTTAGGAAAAGCCCGCGAACGCTTGGTGAATTTCAGCTCGCCGCGAATCAGGTCAATGATGTCCTGTCCGTCCACTTGATCCACTATCGTGAAATTCGGTGCCACTTGCATCAGCGTGGCGTAGTAGCGCATACAGTAATTCGCGAAGGCATGGTAAGTACCACTCATCACCCTCGATGCACTATCGTCTTGTAGTAAATGTTGGGTGCGCTTGATCATTTCTCCCGCTGCCTTACGGGTAAAAGTGAGTAGCAAAATTTGCTCTGGCGGAATGCCTTTTTCAAGCATATAGCTCACACGGTAGGTCACCGTGCGCGTCTTTCCACTACCCGCCCCAGCGATTACCAGAAGCGGTCCATTTATCGTAGTCGCCGCTGCATATTGCGCAGGATTAAGGCTATTCTTATAGTCAATTTTAAAGGCTTGTTCTTCCTGCCCCGCATCTTCGTCTTCACTTCCACCTCCATCTCCATCTCCCGACTTAGTATCGGGCTTGATCAGTTTCGTTTCGATCTTCGCCGCTATATCCACCAAACGCGCCACACTTGCTTCCGCTTCGGGCGTGATCTCCACCTCATCATAATTATCCAAAGACCAACTCTCCCAGCCGAAAAGATCATCCATCCAATCGCTTCCTCCACCACCATCACTATCACCCGCATCCTCTCCCCAAGCCTTAGAGCTACTGCTGGTAAAGGCTTTTAGAAAATCAGCTACATCCTGATCCAATGGCTCGCTTTTCTTCTTATTCGCTCTGCCCGGTATGTTATTGTCTGGATCGTTCTTTTTGTAGGGCATGCTTGTTATGCTTTCAGTCCATGCAATAGCATCAAACCGTAGGTCTTGCCCAGTTCATTGGAATCAATAGATCCACCATCCGGACGATACCATAAATAAATACCATTCAATGCCGAGAACATGGCTTGACAATATATCTTAGGCTGTATCTTTTTGAAGTCGCCTCGCTGCATACCATCTTTCACGATCGTATAGAAAGCCGCTTCATACTTCTCTCGCATCTTAACGAACTCCCTCATATTCTCCTTATCCAAAAAACGCCACTCATGGAAAAATACCGCCGAGGCATCAATATTATTCACTACCACCTGTACGTGTAGCTCAATCGCTTTTAGTAGCTTTTGGTGAGGGGGCATACTCAGGCTGTTCAACACATCCACATTGGACACGAACTGACCGGCTATATCAAAGCAGATGTCTTGTAGTATCTCTTCTTTAGAACTGATGTGATTATAGAGGCTGGCGGCTTCTATGCCTACCTCATTCGCTAAATGACGCATGGAGGTGGCCGCATAACCGCGCTCCTTGAACATATTCTGCGCTATTTTCTTGATTTGCTCTTTTCTCGTCACGATCAGATGGGTTGAATGATGGAATCAGACGTAAGACATAAGACGTAAGACATAAGATTTCGTACAAACGCCAATAAATGCTAAAGTTGTAGCCAACTATGGAATACAAACATCAATTTAGTCTCATCATATTTTCAAATATAGTGAATGCTAAAGAAATGCACTAGCATACCTTAGTGTTCTCTACAAACTAACGCGACCAAGCGTAGCGAAAAATGGTGAACAGTATCTTATAGCCCGCTAAAATCGTACCCTTTATCGTACCACTCACCTTTGATTTGCCTCCACCCCGCTTTAAATAATCCACTGGAATCTCGGTGCATTTCAAACCATCTCTTACTGCCTTGACCTGCATCTCTACCGTCCACCCAAAGTCGCGGTCGCGCATGTCTAAATCTAATAGCTCCTCCCACTTAATGGCGCGAAAGGGGCCCAGATCCGTAAAGCGATGTCCGTAAATGATTCTTAATAAAGTACTCGCCAACCAATTGCCGAATAGCTGAGGCGGTGTCATGGATCCCGCTGCACGCTCGCCTAAGGCACGAGAGCCGATCACCATATCGTAATCTTGCTCTACAATAGGGGCAATCAGCTCTTGCATTTGTGCGGGTACATCCGAGCCATCCGCATCTAAGAAAACGAGTATGTCGGGTTGTTCAGATAGGGGTAAGCTGCGTAAGTACTCCATGCCTTTTAAGCAGGCATTGCCATAGCCGCGTACGGGTTGTGCCACTACGGTCGCACCTGCTTCACGGGCTTTTGCTGCGGTCTGATCCGTAGAACCATTATCTACTACGACCACCTCACTGACCAAGTCTTTGGGGATGGAACTAACTACGCCCCCAACATTGGCTTCTTCATTGAGGGCGGGGATAACGACTTTTATTTGGGGTGGCATACTTAATAAAGATTAAAAAAGGGCTGTCTCGAATTTTGAGACAGCCCCTTTTCGTTACAAAAGGCGCAGGCAACAGCGCTGCTACACTTGTTAACTGTATTAGAAACGCTTCGCACAATCATAAGTAATGATCGGCACTGGCTTAATGATCGGAATCTTTAAGAGCAAGTAGGCGTCTACTGTATTTACTTCTTTAGAAGCCAAGTTTGTAAGGAAGTTGTTAGAACCCATAATGAAGGGGCCTAAACGCATGAAAGCACCCGCATGAAATTCATTGAACTCATTATAGGTCAACGGGAAGCCTACATTCATGGAGAATAGGTTGAAACCTGGGGTTAAGGTATAGCGACTGATCGCATTGATGCCATCATCACTCTTTAGTGCAGTATAGGTATTCAAGGCGAAGTACACATTGTGGTAACCACCGCCTTCAAATGGCCCACTATCCCATAGATAGTAGGTGAATTGGAAGCTCAATGCCATTGGCGTGCGCAGGCTGAACGAACGCTCGTCGTTCAAGTTGAAAGTACCTCTTGTGCGTAGGGTGTCATCTAAGGCATCGATATTGTCAATTTCAAGATTGTTTAGGTTCCAATCTCTTACATCAATAGAGAAGTCGCCAACATCATTTTGCTTGTCGAATTTGATCGAACCGAAATCTAATAAGCTGGCACCTACGATGATCTTATTCATGTAGGAGTACTTGGCTCCTAAATCAAAGCCAAAGCCACTGCCCGCCGGGCTAAAACCCGTTACATTGTAATCAGAAGAGTGTCCGTATTCGAAATCAGCATTGTAGATGTTGAGTAGTTCTTCAGAGGTGAAGTCGTGCTGTACGTCGTTTTTCGCTTTCAGTTGGAAGCCTTGGTGGCCCATCAAGTACTTTAAACGAGCCGCTACTTTGATACGGTGATCCGCTGATTTGTTGTTTACGCCTTGTGGTCCTGTCAATAGGATCAAACGACCGTATGATAAGCCGATTTCTGTCCAGCTCATAGAACGTAAGTTCAAGCCGGGCGAAGTATAAGGTGTAGCAGGATCTTGATAAGGGGTGTATTCCGCCTCCTCTAAAATCATTTTCGACAATTCCGCTCCTACATTATCCGCATTCACGCCGAAACGAGTTTGCAGGGAGAACGCCATTGCAGAATTATTGTCAATATCCACCATTACGGATGGTAGGTGTAGACGTGCTTGTAGGGTGGCGTTGGTCAGCGTACCATTGGTATTGCTCTCTGTATAGCCTCCGTCATTGAAATTCCATTTCCAAGGGCGGCCTGCGAAAGAGAGGTAGTTGTTGTGGAAGTAGGGGTTGGCTCCGGCTAAGGTCACATCTACTTTGTAGATGGTACCTAAGATATTGGCCGGGTTGAGGTCGGCACCAGTTACCCCGCTATAGGCGTTGCTGGCGAAGCCATCGGTGGTTTGTGCTTGTACTTGTACGTTAGTGCTTGACCATAGGCAAGTAGCGCATGCCAATAGGGTGAATAGCACTAATCGTAATTGGGTGGTGGTTCGTTTCATAGTTGTTTGTCTATCTGTCTGTCGGTTTTGAACGAAACACAAAAATACATTTTGACGATGAAAAACTTTAGACGGTGTCAGAGTCAAGTGATACTTATCTGAAAAATTATTCAAAAAAAATTCCAAAACCCGCGAACAAAAGCAACGCACCCTCGTTTAATAGTAAAACTATCACGATTAATAACAAAACTAATAAACATGCAAAAGTCCCTTAGGTTTTTTATTCTTTTTTTAGTTTTTTGTGGCTTAACAAGCTGTGCTGTTGTACGTCAAGGAGAAGTAGGCGTAAAACGAACTTTGGGTAAATATTCGGATAAAACTTATACCGAAGGCTTAAGAGTCTATAATCCGTTCGTATCTAAAATCGTAAAGGTGCCTACGCAGACGGAAAATTTAGAAGTTTCTCTCAATCTTCCTTCGAAGGAGGGATTGAACATAGCAGCAGACATATCCATACTTTATAATGTTGAAGGTAATGAGGTACCTACATTATTAAGGAATGTGGGAATGGGTTATGAATCGAATGTCATACTTCCAGTTTTCCGTTCGGCTATTGCTGATGTCAGTGCCAGATATTACGCGAAGGATATGCATACTGGACAACGTGCTATTATAGAAAGTGCTATACAGGAACAAATGACAGGTCTATTGGATGGCAAGGGTATCTTAATTGAGGCAGTACTTATTAAGAGTATTCAATTACCGCGAAATTTAGCCAATGCGATCGAAGAGAAACTGCAAGCAGAACAGCAAGCCTTAAGAATGGAATTTGTACTTCAAGAGGCGCAAAGGGAAGCAGAACGCAAGCGAATCGAGGCAGAAGGTGTTAGAGATGCTCAAAAAATCATATCAGAAGGTCTGACTCCATCTGTATTGCAGTTCAAGTCAATAGAAGCTTTCATGGAGTTAGCTAAGTCGCCTAATACGAAAGTGATTGTTTCAGACGGGGATATGCCTGTCATTATGACACCTTTGGGCGAAGAGCCATCACCGTCGGGTACGGTCAGACCAACTCGTATGAGTTACGATAAGTAAGAAAAGTGTAACAGAGTAGGTTGCTATAGGGGTGTTTCCTTTAACTATTGATTTTGTGTGGTACTTTTCAGATTGGTTAAGGTAAGCGCATAAGTATAAGTTTCATAGTTGGAATGGAAACACCCCGCCAACCTAAAAAATGGGAACGAACTGATACTACACTGGGAGATGTAGAGGTTTTTTATCGCGCTTTAATTAGGGACTGTCCTTTGATCCGGGACAGTCCCTTTTTATTTGTAACTGTTTAGGTCAGGCAATTTTGGCTGAAAAATATCTTTTTGCCCTTATACTTCAGCTTTCTTTCCAGCCAGCGCGCTGCGATGCCTCTCAAGAAGAGCTTCGTCTAAGAACAAAAAGCTTGATTTTTCATCTCAAAAGCCCCAACCTAAATAGTTACTTTTATTTTAAAATGATAAAAACTTATACAACACAGGTTTGCTGGGGGAAGCATCTAATTCGAGGCTGGTGATTTGGATGTTGAGTAGGTAGAAGCCGTCTTTGATCTCATTGCGTACGTAGATCAGTTCTGTGATCGTGCAGTGGGTGCGTGGCGTTTTGCTGGGGTAATTCCAGAAGCATTTGTGGGAGGCGAGTGCGCCTTCATCTTCTTCTCGATCCACAGAAGGTAGGTCTAACAAGAAATGTTCTATGCCTTGCGCTACTAAGTGCTCGGTAGCTGCTACATCTATATAGGGTGGGTTCGCACCGGAGTAATTGGTTATTTCTTTTAGATCATCATTAGGCATGGTTCTTAGGATCAGGGCTTTGGTGCCTTTGGGCATACCTTCTAAGGCAGTCTTGATCTGTTCTTTTTTCACGACACGGTCTCCATTTTCTTGTTTTTCTGGGTAGAGGGTGATGAGCCAAGCGGGGAATACGAATTGCTTGAGGCATTGATTGAGGGTATAGCCATCCGGGGAGATGTGTCCGACGCATTCGGTATGGGTGCCGTTGCCGTGGGGGTTGAGCTGTACGTTTTTAAAATTGAGCAATCCACCTTCTTGCATATCGCCTACGAATTCGCCTGCTCTAACGGGGCTGATGCTGAGCGGGGGTGCCCAGAAGCAGTTGACGGTATCCATGCCTTCGCGTAAGGGGATGGAGATGTCTATGGGGGCACTCATATCGAGGGTGTAGTTGGTGTTGGTTGGGGCGTGGGTGTAGGTGAAGTGCATGCGCGATTTGAAAATTTGAAAATGAGGCAATTTGAAAATGGCGGGGCGTATTTGCCGTTTGGGGTTCTGCGAGGGATAGGAATGGAAATGAGGCAGTTAAGGAGCGCACTGAGCGGCGGCATAAAAAGGCGGCCCAGAGGTAGCCATTT
>JAHDGT010000121.1 GCA_020631675.1 Bacteroidota bacterium | reverse complement strand
CCTTTAAAGGTAATAGGCGAGAAATAAACTGATACCCAATCAACAGGCTTATAGTCGATACCTGTACCGAATGTAATGATAGCAGGTGCAGCAAAGCGAGAAGAAACAGGTGCATTGTAGACCACATTACTGATGGTATCACCAGCGAAGTTACCTAAAGGTGCGAACTGGCTATCAAATGTCAACAATGTACTCCAAAAAGCTTTTTCAGATAATTTGTAACCTAACTTTGAATCGATATCAATGATATCATCTGCTTTTCTCCAGTCGTTAATACCTTCTGTATTCAAGAAACCTAGAGCGAAGCGACCGTCATTTTCCCACAAAAACTTACCGAATTCACGGTCAGCGAATAAGTTCAAGTTACCAGCAATAGCAGTAGAGTTCAAAACACCTTCAATACCCTGAGTAAAGTTGGTATGTGTAAAACTCAAAATACCAGAACCACCTCTTTTCCATACAGATGGCTCTTTAACCACTTTCTTTACAGTTTCAGTGGTTTTCTTTTTACCCGGCACAGCTACTTTGTTCTGTGCAAACGCCCAGTTACCACAAAAGGCGATCATGGCGATCAAGAATAAAAACTTCTTCATTACAAATCTTTTAAGTTATCTAGTGTATTGTTTTAGGAATTGGGGGTTGAAGTTGTTACAATGTCACTTTACAACTTCTATAAAGCAGAGACATACCCTGGTACATTATTTATTAACACTCATGCACAGGAAGAGCAGTCTCTTAAGCATTAAAACCGAGCTTGAGACGGCTTGTAATGAAAAAAGGTCACCTCAAAAAGGCATTATTTTATCAACAGTTGCTAGTGAATAATTTACCGATGAAACCCCCAACCTACTTATTCCTGTTTGCATTTGCCCATCTGGACCCTCCTATTCTCCCCCCTTCTTTTTCTTAAGTTTCAGATAATAATTGTATTTCAAATGTGCGATATGCGATATTTGAGGGCTTGTGGTATTGATGTCATTTTGGTAGGTATAGCCTATATATAGCTTGTGTTTTTTATTGATTTTTTTGCTCGCTCCGATTCTAAAACGGTATCTCGACCAATAGGTTCGCCCTCTTAGTAAATGGAAAAAGCTCTCGGTCATACCAATGATACGGTAATCTGTTTTTTTAATTCTGTAAATCAGTTTGTATGCAAAGCGTAAGTGCTGCGATTGGAAATCACTAGCTGTTCTCTCCCATTGGTAACGTAGGCGAAACTCATTTTTGATTTTAAATATTTTAACCGGCAGTCCGTATTCGAGGTCAGAAAACCAACGTTGTTTATGGGTGTTTGCTTGTCTGGTAAAGCGATACAATCCGCTTATCCGCCAGTTATCAGCAAAGTCGTATGATATTCCCGTCTCTGAAAAAACAGAACGCAGTTGTGGTATATCTACCCTTGACCTTAGTTGGAAAGACTGCTTGACACTAACTTTTTTATTCAGCTTTACATTTAAATCTATCGATTTCCAAAACAAGCTTTCCGTACCCAAGTCACTTTGGGCGAAAGTCTGTTTAGACACAGAAAAAAGGCAAATGGTCATTGCAAGAGCAATCACCACATTTGCAGAAAGGAGTGCACTTATGGTACGACAGTAGTTCAATCTGAATTTAATTTTTATTGATCCGCTTCACTCCTCTGTAGTATACCTTGATAACAGCAGAGTCAGTTAAAAAGTCAATGCGTTGAATCTCTATCTCAACAATATCTAAACCCGTCCTTAATCTCAGGTCTTGCATTAATTCTTCATTCTTATCTGGTTGGATCAAGTCAATACGTTCGTAATAGATGTTCTGAATATGCAGATGCTCTCCAAATAGCCAAGTATCAAAAGCATATACACCAAGAACGACAGACCCATTAATAAAGAGCAGTTCCGCCAGACTCATGGTTTCATTACTCAGTGCATTGATCACCGCCACACAAACCACCAAAAAGAGGTAAGTCATCTCTGTGATTCGTATCGGGTTGGTCCGATAACGCATGATGGAGAACAAGGCAAATAAACCGAAGCCAAAGCCGATGCCCAGTTCTAAACTGGACATGATGTGGCACAAGAAGAAGATCAGCAAGTTGAACACGAAATAGGTGAACACATAGCTCTCATCTTGCCTATAAGGCTTGTAGATCTTTCGGACGATGATATAGGTCACCAGTATATTCAAGCTAAACCTGAATAGCATTTCTAACAGCTTACTACTATCTAATAGTGGTGCACCGAAAAAGCTTATTTGCTCTAAGTATTCAATCATATTCACAGGGGGGATAGCTATTTAAGACCATTTGATCTATACAGCCAAATCCTTTTTCACTCGCGCTAATTTATATTCTATTCTGGTCATTCTATGTTTAAAGCGATTGTATTTTACTTCAGGATAGCAATGTGCTATGGTCATACAGTATTTACTCACCTTCAAAGGGCGAATATTTCGCTTTAACAAAGCTTGTAGCATTGGGGATCGACGATCTCTACTTGCCTGTTTAACCTCCGCAATCACTAAATCCGGACGAATGTACCACTGCTCACCTTCTAGCCGAGTATCCACTTTCGAAAAGCGCAAGAATAGGTCCAAGGTGGCTCGTTCTTTTGTGTCTTTACTCACTAGTGTTAAACGGTTGAAAATGATTCGTACGCTTGGCTTCAGAGACGCTATAGGGAAACGCTCTCCATAAATCATTTTCATCCAAGATTTTGAGTGTTCTTGCAATTGAGGATGGATACCAGACGTACGCTTGCGTTCCTTAATCGTTCGATTCTTATTATTCTTGTATTTCACCTCAATAAAAGAAAGGTCACTCTCTACATACTTACGCTGACGCACTTTGAATCTATTCAAACGCCTATTATGGTGCTTGTGATAAGCTGACAAATCCGGAGTATCGAAATATAGTGAATCATAGGTGAATAAGCGTTGTCCTTCTATATCCAGCATATAATAATCCGGGGTCAAATCTGCTAACAGACCGGGCAACTGATGAATCGACAGCACCAACTTTGTGTCCATTCGATCCAGTAGACTGACCGAGTCCATTTCCTCCAATCTAATTGGTGAGAAGTTCATGAGTTCTTTCGCCACCATAGCATCATCGAATTCTGCCTCCTTGCTTAAAGGCTGAAAAAAGGCAAGCCTGGCCTTCGATAGTGGTACAGCATTCGTAGCGGTAGGAACCGAGGTGTTTATATTGGTAGGTCGACTGCTCAATGCACTATTTTTCTATCACTATCACTGGCACTTCCAATACTTCATCCGTCTCTGTTACGGTAACCGTTTGTAAGACCGGGATTTTACCAGAGGCGCAAGTATCACAATCCGAATATGCGTAAATTGTATAGGAACCTTTATTGAGGTATTCAAAAGCATACCTACCGTTGAAATGCGTACGCATTTCGTCATTGTACACTTCATTCTCACCATATACGATGTACACCCTTTCCTCTGGTGCCGGATAGGATTGAAGTAATATCCCCGTTGGGCTATATTCCTCAACCTGGACAGTGCCTTCTATGGTCGCCAATCCGCCTTCACCAGGAGATCTCTCACATGATGATAATAGCATAAGAGAAATCGTTATCAAGCCGATTAAGATGCTATAAAAAAATAACTTAACGCTCACCATTTATGACAATTTGTGTTTCTCTCACAGAATAAGTTCTCGGACAAAAATAATCATTGCTCCTGACTTGCTCTTTTAGCCGTATCCTGCGTTATGAAAAGCCTCATTTAGCCCTGCTATACCTCGTTTTTCATGCCTTGGCTACAACTAAAATAGCTACGCATTGAGCTATATGCTTACTTTTGTCCGAGTACTTAAAAGTTAAAAGTAACAGTAAATCAGATTTAAGTTACTGTAAAATAAAGCTTATTTAAGTCTTGAACTGACTTTTAGACTCCAATAAGACAATTGATGCGCACATAAACACCAAAAGCCTGAACGGGCAATTGCTCGTTCAGGCTTTTGGTGTTTATTGTAGAAAGTTCTCTACTATTCGACAGCGGAAAATATATCCGTCTTATTAAGTTCTACCTGTAGCGGTAGCAGGTCTATCTCATCTTTGACCGTTCCATTTTGAATGACGTCGATCCTATTGAGCATGTAGACTTCCCCATCCGCATTGTAACGGTAGATAACACCGAAGGTATCAGACACTAGAGCATAATCACCAATACCTGTGTCTTTATTGTTCAGGTCAGATGTGTAGATTTTGTAAATATTGCGCGCTCTACCTCTGAAAGGCACTTCTGTACGATGCAAACGGCGAACGAAGTTTTCACCCATTAGCCATTCCTTTTCGCTGGTTTGGCGGAACTTGGGCATCAATACGTAAATAAGGGAATCAGATGCCTTACAGTGATAAGAAACGCATCTTGCATTGGAATATTCGAATACGGCACGATCATTTCCAAAATACAGCATGGTGTCTATATAAACACTGCCGTCACCGAAACGCGCCATATTAGACCAATAACGCACTTCATAAATCGCATCTGGGATGAACTCATCACCTTGATCTGGCATAGCACCACCTTGTTGAGCAAAGCTACTCATTGCGGTAAAGGATAGCAATACACCTAAAAGTAAGAACTTCAATGTCCTCATAGTCGGATTTTGTTTTAATGGAGGAAGGTATTTGACAAAGTAGTCGTCAAGTACTGATCTAAAAGGCCACTTGTCTCTTTGTTCAACCTCCGTTTATCTAATTGTCTTCATTGGAACGAGGGACAATGATGTTCCGCTCCTAATAACGAAATCAGCAATCAAATTGTTGTTGAGCTATAAATTTACAGAGAGAACACGCGAATCTATAAACTCAAGTCGAAATTTCATAAAAGAGCATACATTTGACAAGTGTAAAGTTAAAGATGTTTAATCGATTTTCAGTAACAAAACAAAATCCTTGAGCAGAACAAGGCAGTGATATGAATAGGATAGACAATGTTCTATCAAAGCCAAACAATAAACAAAGTACTTCCTTTACATATTTTTTTATCTTTGGTCGTTGTGCTATATATATGTATAGGGGGAAAGAAAAAGTCACTTTTTTTTCTGCTCCTTAAACTTTAGCCGACAAAGCACATCTTAGATATTGTAAGCAACGAACAAACAACAAAACATTGTACAGTACGTTACAGCTTACACAGTTTCATCAACAAACAACTAACTAAAAGATATTATCATGAAACGTTCCATTTTCTTATTCGCGTTCGCTACTTTATTTTGCTTTTCTCAAGCTTTCGCTCAAGATGCCCGTGAGGGAGGTGCTGAGTTGGAACGTGAAACTCAGACCTACAAAGTAAAGAAAGACGGTCAAGTACGTGAATTCAACGGTGTTAAGAAGTTAGGTAACATCACACCAGAAGCACGTGCACAAAAAGCGACTGATCGCATGACTCGCCAGTTAGAATTAAGCGAGGCACAGCAAAAAGAGATCTACAGCATTACTTTAAAGAGCGACCGTGAGATCGCACGTTTACGCGACAATCGTTCAAGTGATATTCAAGGCTTCCGTTCTAAGATCAAGCAAGCACATAAGAGCCGTGAAAAAGCGATCGGTGCCGTATTGAACAGCAGCCAAACGTCTAAGTACAACCAGATCAAGCGTGAAATGCGCGAGCGTCGTGGCAATAGCAAATCTGTTGCGCACTAATCAAACGCAAAATTGATCACTAAGGAAATAATCTTTTTCCGTCTTATTAAAAAAGGCACTCCGTTTTCGGGGTGCCTTTTTTTGTTTCTCTTATCTTGGTCAAATGAAAACAGAAAAAACAGTTTCCGTAAAACCTACCATCTACTTTATACCTGGCTTGGGTGGTACCGCTTTAATGTTCAAAGCCCAAGAGGCACTCCCCTATCCTATTGAGGTGGTAGAATTACTTAGACCAAAATCCATTGACGAAAGCTTTAAGTCGTACGCTAAGCGTATGTCTAAGTATATAGATACCAGCAAGCCCTATGTGATCGCAGGGGTTTCTATGGGCGGCATGTTGGCTACAGAGCTATCAAAACGTTTATCGCCAGCCCCGATCACTACTATTTTGATATCGAGCATTAAACATCGGGATGAGAAACCGCCTCATGTGCGTGCTGTACAGCGGTATATTCCTATTGATAAGTTGATCACTCCTACTACATTTAATTTTTTCTTGCGATACGCGGAACCTATTTTAGGTGTAGTACATCCTACACATAAAGATGAGTTCACAGCAATGATTCGTCAGCATGACCACTTATTGATCAAGTGGGGCGTACAACAGGTATCTAAATGGAAGTTTAAGAAGAAGCTACCAAAGAATGTCTTACATATACAGGGTACGCGTGATCATATTTTCCCGCATTATTGGGTAAAAGACGCCCATTTGATCAAAGGAGGCACTCATTTCGTGAATATGGAACAGGCGGATATGGTGAACTTCATCATTAAAAAGCACATACAGCGAATTACAAGCGATCTGACAGCTGTTTAGCCTCCGAATGTTCCTTTCTCGTGCGAGGGATAGTAGTGGAAATGAGGGGGCTAAGGAGCGCCCTGAGCGGCGGCTGGTGAAAGCGACCTCGCGAAGCTCTTTACCAGCCTGCCAGCGAAGCAGCGAACAGCCGCCGAATTGCAACGGATAGCCCGGTATACACAAAAAGGGGGAGATCAATAAGGTGCTTTATGTACCTTATTGATCTCCCCCTTTTTGTGTATACGCACCCGTAAAAGAAGAATAGAAGCATAAAAAAAGCCCCCGCACCTTTCGGTACGGGGGCTTTTGATTTAATAGCTGATTCTTATCGTGTGTGCAATAATCAGATTATTGCTTAACGAATTTGCTTGTAGTTGCCTCATCGGCAGTACGTACAGTTACCATGTACAGACCGCTTGACAATTCTGCCGTATTGATACGGAATACATTCACACCGCTTGCAGCAGTTGTGTTGTATGTAGCGATCAACTTACCAGACACATCGAGTAACTCGATAGTAGCCTCGCCTTGAGTAGCGCTGAATGAAATATCAGCGAAGTTGATAGCTGGTACCGGAGCGATGCTATGCAGTTTCAATGCTTGGTCGTTAGCGATATCAGTGTTCGCTTCTTTACCAGCAGTGTTACCTGCGTCATCAGTACCTTCAGAACAGTCGTCAGTTACGTTCACGGTGATGCTTACTGTTTCACACTCGCCAGCGCTGTTACAGCCAGTGATCGTGATGGTTTCTTCACCTACGAACAATGGTAATGCTGTATACTCAACGCAGTTGTTACCTTCTAAGCTGATGCTACAGTTGTATGTAGTGCTCGCTTCTGTGATCATCAGACCGTCGTGGTTAGACAAGCTACAGAAAGAAGGACAGATCAAGATCGGTGAGATAGGCTCAGCACACAAGAATAGTTCTTCCTCACAGTCATTGTCAGTAACAGTAACAGTTACAGTGCCCTCAGAGCAGTTACCGTTATCGTCACAGATTTGATAAGTGAAGGAATCAGTACCCTCGAATCCAGGATTCGGTGTGTAAACCAACTCGCCATTCACAAGTGCTACCGTACCATTAGATGGCTGACCGTAAGACGTGATGTTGAATGGATCGTTCTCAGGATCAGAATCGTTATCCAATACGTCGATAGATACAGGGTTACCGTTATTAGACGTTGCCGTATCATCAACAGCTACAGGAGCAGCATTCTCACCAGAGCAGTCACCGTTCTCATCAATTGTGATGTTCACGTAAGCTACATCACAGTTACCGAAGTTATCACAAGCTGTGATCTGGATTTGATCCGAACCAACGTATAATGGAAGAGCAGTGTAAGTAACACATTCATCATCCATCTGCAATGAGCAGCTGTAAGTCGTGGTCGCATCAGTGATCGAGTAAGGCGCATCTAAGCAGAAGTCAGGACAAATTGTAATCGGCTGTAATGGCTGAGAACAGATGTCTGTGATCCAAGGCTCACATGGCTCTACATCTTCAGGTTGAACAACATCGATGGTTACTGTAGCAGAGTTACAAGAACCACACTCGTTACAAGCTTGGTAAGTGATTTCTTCTGTACCGTCGAAGCCATCGTTAGGAACGTATACCAACTCGCCATTAGCGTTGAAGGAAGCCGTACCATTTGTAGGCGCAACAAGTAAAGAAAGCTCTAAGTCATCGTAACAGAAGTCGTCATCATTATCCGTTACCGGAATGTTGATGCCGTCATAACCATTCGTAGTTGGTGTAGACTCACCATTGATCGCGATGTTAGTAGGCGTGATCGCTGCTACATCATCAATTGCTGTAGGTGCAAGACATCCAACTTGGATAACGAACACTTCAACGTGACAATCAGTAGGATCATCTTCTTCACAGATCACTAAGGAGATCACCTCAGTACCAGTGAATCCTGGGAACGGTTGGTAAGTAACACATTCAGCATTCAACTGAGTGATGTTGCAATCGAACATACTATCTGTTTCATCAACAACTAACACTTCACCTGGCTCTAAGTCAACACAAAGCTCAACTGACTCGAACTCGCCAGTACACTCTTCAGAAGGCAATCCGATTCCACCTAAGTCGAATCCGAAGTCAGCCTCTAAGTAGTCTGTACCTGGAGGGAAGTAGAAGGTCTGTGAAGTACCTGTAGTAGGCTCTAAACCTGTTGGTACAGAACTACCAACGTAGTTTACAGTGTACGTACCAGAAGGAACATCTTCGAATGAGTAGAAACCATTCGCATCAGTTACTGTAGTCGCGATGATGTTACCAGCACCGTCTAATAAGTTAACGATGATACCGCCTAAGCCGAACTCGCCAACATCAGGTGTACCGTCACCATCAACATCAAACCAGAAGTAGTCACCGATAGTACCCAAGCCAGCAGTAGCAGGCTCGAATCCGAATTCAGAGTCACTGTTCACATCACCACCAACAACTGTGATCGTGTATGAACCAGGAGTAGTAGGCGTAGAACCAGCAGGTCCGTCACCAACAACAACTGTGTAAGTACCAGGATCAACATCTTCGAAGTCGAATAAACCACCACCGAATGTACTTGTGATGTTCACAAGGTTACCATTCTCATCGAACAAGCGAATAACTACACCGTCCAAGCCAGGCTCACCTGGATCCTGAACACCGTCACCGTTCAAGTCGTACCAAACAACACCGTTCACTAATGCAACGTCGCCAGGAGGCTGATAACCGAAGTCTGCCTCTAAGTGGTCAGGATCTCCAGCTGTCAATGTCACATCGAAAGAACCAGCAGTTGTCAAAGTATTACCTGCAGGACCTGTTCCTACCACTACAGTGTAGTCACCTAATGGTAAGTTATCGAACAAGTAGTTACCGTTGCTATCAGTAGTAGTTGTACCTACTATGTTTCCAGCAGCATCGTACAATGTAACAGTGATACCACTGATACCAGACTCATCCGCATCTTGTACACCGTCACCATCTAAGTCATACCATACTGTATCACCGATAGATCCGAATGGCTCGAAACCGAAGTCAGTTAAACCAGTATTGATAATACCAGAAAGAACTGGAACCATGTTAGAAGGTGGAGTAGTTAACTCAGTACCGTCAGGACCATCACCAACATTCACGAAGTAGTCACCCGGAGGTAAGTTAGTGAAAGTGAATGTACCGTCAGCACCTGTGGTTGTTACATCAGTAGAACCGTCAGGGTAGATTAAAGTTACTTCTACACCTGGGATACCAGGCTCACCTGGATCCTGAACACCGTCACCATCTTCATCTAACCATACCACACTTGAGATACCACCCAAGTCATCAGTAAAGCCGAAGTCATTACCAGTTTGGTCAGGATCTTCTGGAGTAATCGTTACAGTATAAGATTCAGGATCAGAAGAAGTTCCGTCAGGACCTTCACCAACAGTTACGGTATACGTGCCTGGAGGCAAGTTATCGAAGGTATAAGAACCATCAGGATTCGTGGTAGTCGTACCAAGTACAATACCATTCTCATCAACAACCGTTACTGTAACGCCACCAATACCTGGCTCATCAGGATCTTGAACACCGTCACCGTCAGTATCATCCCAAACCGTACCGATAATAGAACCAGTAGGCGTTTCGAAGATACCCATATCCCATGATGGATCGTTCTCACCTGGGCTTAGTGTAGTTGTGGTAGTTAATCCTGTAAATGGATTAGCATCACTATCTAAGTTATCGTTACCGCCTTGATCAGGATCAGTAACTTCATAGTCAGCAGGTAAAGTACCTAAGTCGAACTCGATATAGTAGTCACCTGGCGTTAAGCTCGTGAAGCTGTAGTTACCGTTAGCGTCGGTCGTTGTAGTTCCTACAAGCGTACCTGTAGAGTCGTACAAGTTAACCGTCACACCTGCAACACCGTCCTCACCAGCATCCTGGATTCCGTCCATATCATCATCATACCATACAGTGTCTCCGATAGAAGCCAATGGCGTTTCGAAGATACCCATATCCCATGATGGGTCGTTCTCACCTGGGCTTAGAGTTGTTAAGATAGTCTGACCAGTAGTTGGATCAGCATCGCTGTCCGTACCATCATTACCACCTTGGTCTTGACCTGTAACTTCATATCCAGAAGGAATTGTACTCAAGTCAAACTCCAAATAGTAAGTACCAGGATCTAAGTCAGTGAAGTTGTAGTTACCGTTAGCGTCGGTCGTTGTAGTTCCTACAAGCGTACCTGTAGAGTC
>JAHDGT010000120.1 GCA_020631675.1 Bacteroidota bacterium | reverse complement strand
TTCAAGAAAATGATCTGGAAACCGTAAGCGCGATAGCACAAGGCACAACAACCTACTACCTGACGCTAAGCGATGAAAACGCCTGTATAAAAACGGACTCTATTCAGATCAGCATCAAATCCGCTTGCGAACTACCCAATGCCATCACCCCCAATAACGATGGCTTTAACGACAGTTGGCAAATACCCATTGCCAACATCAACCCTAATGTGAATGTGCTCATCTTTAATAGATGGGGACAACAAGTCTACAAGCAGAACGGCTACAGCAATACCAATGCTTGGGCGGGCAAAAACCAAGACGGGCAAGATCTACCACACGGCACTTACTATTACTTAATAGAAACCAACGATGGCAACCCACCCCTAAAAGGAGACGTATCCATCCTACGCTAATGCATTTGTAGGGGAGGACCCATGTGTCCTCCCGCCTACGAAGAAACAAAATAGAAAGTTACGACCAACAGGAAACAGGACGACATATCAAAGCGATGGATGTAAATCCATCGAAACAAAAAAGCCGATTCAAAATGAATCGGCTTTTTTGTTTATCATCAATTTATTTTCGTCTGGTCTTCTTTCCCTTCTTCCCTTTAGAAGAACCACCACTACCACCAGAGCCAGAACCTTTACCCTTGTTAGAACGCTGCGCTTGTTGCGCGGCAGCAGCAGCTTGCTGCTCCTTCATCATCTGCTCCAAACGTTGCTGGAATTTAGATTGCTTACGAGGCTTCTTTTTATTCTCAGCGATCTGTGCTTTCAATTTCTCTTCATCAATAGAGTAGTTCTTGATCACATATTGCTGAACAAAGCTAATGATCGTAGACAAGAAGAAGTAGAAGGTTAAAGCCGCAGCGAAGCTATTGAAGAAGAACAATAGCATGAACGGCATCAAGTACTGAATAGAGCGCATTTGTTGCTGCAAAGCATCATTGCCTCCAGAAGTAGGCGTCATCTGATTGTTCAGCTGAATATAGCCGAACTGCGCGGCAGCACCTAATAAACAGAATAAACTTACATGATCCCCATAAAAAGGAATACTAAAAGGCAAGTTCATGATCGAATCAAAAGTAGAAAGATCATCCGCCCATAAGAACGGCTGTTGTCTCAGCTCAATAGAAGCCGGGAAGAAACGATACATCGCGATCAAAATCGGCAGTTGGATCAACTGCGGCAAACAGCCACCCATAGGGTTGACCCCTGCCTGTCCGTACAGCTTCATTTGCTCTTGCTGTAAACGTTGTGGATCTTTCTCGTGCTTGGCTTTTAGCTCTTCTAATTCAGGCTTCAAAACGTTCATCTTCGCGAACGACATATAAGAACGTCTCGTCAGAGGGAACAAGGCCAGCTTGATCACTAAGGTGATGATCAAAATGATAACACCATAATTACCAATGTACTTACTCAAAAAGTTGAACATCGGAATGATCATGAACTTATTCACCCAGCCGAAAATACCCCAGCCCAAAGGCACCATCTTCTCCATTCGGTGGTCTAAAGCCTTCAGCTCGTCATATTTGTTCGGACCAAAGTACCACTGCATAGGGATCACATGCGCATTAGAAGGCTTGAACTCCATACCAATATGCGCCTGAGCGGTTTCTAATACAGAACGGTCTTTTTCATCCTCAGGCTGAGTGATACTCATTTCAGCAAAGCGGAAAGCCCCTTCATCTTTGGTTAGTAAGGTACTATTGAAGAACTGCTGCTTAAAACTGACCCACTCCACATTCAAATCCACCTTTTCACGATCATCACTGGTTTCAGAAAGGTAGTTCACATCATCTTTCCATTCTCTGTAGTAAACACCAGTAGTATAACGCTCGTTCTTCAAGCTTTTCTCCTGGGCGATCATATCCGTCTTCCAGTGGAGGTCGATCACAGAGTTTCTTCGTTTAGGGAATTGATCCGCCAAGCCAACAAAACTCAGATCGTAATCCAATAAATAGCCATTTTCAGCAGCTAAAGAATAACTCTGCTCTATATAGCTGTTGTCATCCAGCTTTAAGCGCATATTCACCCCATCAGCAGTCTTGTCGATGGCTTCGAAAATGTAATCTTGGGTAGAAATCTGTTTACCACCCATGAAGAACTCATAAGTGAACTCGTTCTGATCGCCATCTAATAAAAGAACAGCTAGCGAGTCATGTGTATAGTAGTTCTTTAACTCCGCTTTCTTCACGATACCACCTTGTGTAGAGATGGTCAACTTGACCAGCTCATTCTCAATGGTGACATCACTTGCAGCAGTACTGTTCTGAAGGAATAAGCCTTTTCTGCTTACCCCTAAAGAATCCGTTACTAGCGCATCAGTTGAATTTGCGGCAGCTTCACCACCTGTCGCGGCCGCTGCTGATTGATCATTTCGTGCTAAACTATCCGCAACAGCCATTTCCGCTTCCGCTTGTTGGCTGTTTTGGAATTCTTCCGGTTTTGGTCCGAAATAAGTGATGTAGACGAAATAGAGCATCGCGATGAGAATCATCGTGATGAACATCCTACGATCTTGTTCCTGCATAGGTTTGTTGAATCAATGAATACTCGCTAATTCACTTTCAAAGCGAATCAACAAGACTAAGAACAATAATTCGTTCAAAGAAGTTGGATGACTTCCTCAAAAACGACCGCGAAGGTACTGAATTTTAAGTCTACGGAAGGAATAAAATCAGAGCTTGATGCTAAACAAAAAAAGCCAAAAGCTGAGAGGAGTCAGCTTTTGGCTATAGTGTGAGATCAATGCGTTTTAAACGCGCTGATACTAACAGAGGAGGGCGAAAATAAGGGGTGTGGATTTCCTGAAGGACAGTCACTTTGCCACACCAACATTACTAAGTTAATGCGTAACGATCAATTTTTTAACTGATGCGCCCATTTTATTTGAAAAACGAACGAAATATATTCCGTCAGGAAGTGAAGCCGTATTAATAGACCAGCTATTAGAACCTTCATGCGCCTGTAAACGCTCTTGCTGGAAAACCTGACCAGAAGCATTGATCACTTGCAGATCGATCATCTCCAATTCACTGGCATCAAAGCTTAATGTCGCACGCTCTATACTTGGGTTAGGGAATAATGACAGGTTCACTTCTGTTGAAATGTCAACGTCATTGATACCTATTGCCATATCAACGTTGATATCATCGATATACAAATTATTACCTGAGCCTAAAGTGTGAACAAATTTAATCTCGGCATTTCTTACATCTAAATAATCCCATAATGAAATTGAAGCCTTAGCCCATTCAGAAGCCGTAGGAACAAAGTTGCCCTCATTTTGAGGTGCAGTAGCTAAATCCATGCCCGATAAACTCCAAATAGTTTCAAAAGTTTCTCCACAGTCTTGAGAAATCATGACTTCCAATACATCTGGTGGCCCGTCTGCACCGGTTTCCGCATAAGCATAGCTGAAATCCAAGACCATATTCTCCCAGTTCTTCAAGTCTAAATCAGGTAAAAGAATTTCAGTTGTAGAAGCTGTACTTGCTAAATTCACTGCCGAATTAACATCACCATCACCAGTGCTCGCCTGAGTAAAGCCACCCATGTCAAAACCAGAAGGCGGGAAATCCGAGAAATCTTCAATCAACTCTGTAGCACCCGGACTCTTAGTCGCGAAATCACCACTGATCAAATTATTGCCAATATTCAGATCCGGTAAACCATTCGGAGAGGTCAACTCTACTTCATAGCTGTGGAAAATACCATCGCCATATACTTGAATAGGAGGCAAAGTGATCGTGGTCGTTTCAAACTGCGCTAAGTCACCTGTCCACAAAAAATCTTCCTGCGGACCACCATCCGTACTGTATTTAATGATCAATAAATTCAAGTCATCAGAACCCACATTCTGGAAAGTCAGGTCCACAGAAACAGCCGTGCAATTACCCAAGCCAGAAGGTAAGCCTAATAGCTCGATCGCTCCTGCATCATTCGCCACCTCTTCAGTAGCTTCACAACCCGTAGACGATAATAAAGAATAACGCGCGTTACCCGGACTGAACAAAGCACGCATGCGCTGCTTCTGACCATTTGTGAACGCATTACTACAATCGTCATCACTATAATCCATATAGTTCTCCACCATGTCTGGCGGATTAATGCCTGCATCTCCCCAGTAACCCACTTCATCGGTACAAGTGTTTTTGGTCAAATTACAACCAAAACTAGAAGTGTTCGATCTTGGCGTATCATCTACAAAATCATCCACCAAGCACTCTCCATCACCCCATACGTGGCGAAGGTTCAGCCAGTGTCCAACTTCATGCGTAGCCGTGCGGCCTTTCGTATAGCCCGGGATCAATGGCGATACCGTACCTGTAGCATCATATACCAATACTAAACCATCCGTAGCAGCCGGACCACCCGGGAACTGCGCATAACCCAAGATCGAGCAGTCCACATCACCGTCAAATTCATCACACAAAGAATTTACCGTCCAAATGTTCAAGTACTGATCCGTTGGCCAAGCATCTTTACCACCCGTTTCATCAAATTTAGCGGTATTCGTACCCTCGGTCAAATCAACACCGATCCAGTGCGAAGATTCAGAAGTCTCCGTACGCGTAATACCCGAAGTCGCCAAACCATCAGGATCTTTGGTCGCCAAGCAGAACTCGATCTCCACATCCGCGACAATATCCTCAAAGATCGTTCTTGTATCTTCCGCATCTTCATTCAATCTTCTGAAATCTTCATTCAATACATCGATCTGAGATTGGATCTTCGCTACACTGATATTGGTTCCTGTACCAACAGACTCACCAAAATGCAAAACATGAAAAACAACCGGTATCGTGATCAACTCATCACGTAAACCCTCTGGTCTGCTTTCAATGATCTCTTGCGTCATACGCTCAATGGCAGCCATATTATCCACCATCTCCGGGTTTTGCTGGATCATGCGCTCCATATAGCGGGTCGTTCCACAATACTCGTGCTCATGTACCTCATTCGCATCCTGTGCCCAAAGCAGGCTAGGCGCGCCCAAAAGGCAGATCAGCATAAAATGTAAAAGGTGCTTCATAGTATATCTGAGTTAAAAAGTTATCTATTTGAAAAGACCTATTCTGAAGTTGATTTATTTTATCAAGTGTCAGATGGGTCATTTTGTTTATGTTCATGGCGCATGCCCGCAATAAAAAACCGGCGTAAGGAAGCTCGCATTAAAAGTCGACACACAGCACGATTCTTATGTCTTGCGTCTTATGTCTTAGGTCTGAAAGCGCCAGCTTTTTACTGCGGGCACCGGGCTATCCGTTCTTATAAAACGGCATATCTGGCGCTGCGTTGCACGCCTTGTCGGTGGCTACCTCTGGGCCGCCCCCGCCAAGTCGGCACTTAGTCGCCATCTATACCCTTTTATACCACTCCTATCCCTTGCGCGGGCAAGGGAAAAGCGGCCCATCAAGGCAAAACGGCTACTGAACAGTAAAATTAACAAAAAGCACCGCTACAAGACAGACTAAAAGCCGACAATTATTTCAAGCTATCAAGAAAAGTGGTTTTTCGTGACTGTATTTAATTTATTGTGCGACATGCGATGGACTTACGTCCTTCGCTTTGGTATACCGTCCCGTTGGGACTCTTCTGTTGATGTGCTGATGTGGATAGAATTTGAAAATTTGATAATGAGGCAATTTGAAAATGAAAATACAGTAGTGTTGAAGGCATTTTCAAATTTTCAAATTAAAAATTGCCACATTAGTTCGTGCGAGGGATAGTAGTGGTTATGAAGCCGCTGAATGCGCCCTGTTTGGCGGCATAGCGGGGCTGATCAGAGGAAGACACCGCTATGCCTGCCAAACAGCAGCAGGCAGCGGCTGAATTTGAACGAATAGCCCGGCCCCAGTTGCGAAGATGCTCCTTGCCGTGAACGATTGTTGGAACTATTTGAAGGACGAATGGCTTGTAAAGTGCATCTTCGCGGCTGGGGCGCACCCAACTAAAAAAACATAAGATTTAAGACCTAAGACTTCGTTCGGTCGTTGGATTTTATGTTGACCATTTGCCGGTACTTTAGAAAAAGCGTAAACGATTTATGAGCAATAACCGTCTGATCGAGCAAAATATTAGAGCATTGTATGGCTTGAAGTTCATGCAGTTGTTCTTGTTAGTTATGCCAATTATTGTACCCTTTTTTGTGGCGCATGGCATGACCAATAGAGAGGTGTTTCTGTTACAATCGATCTACTCTATAGTAATGGCTTTAATGGAGGTGCCATCGGGCTATATTGGCGATGCTTTGGGCAGGCGACGATCCATCATTGTGGGGAGTTGGTTGGCATTGGCGGGCTATGCCATTTATGCGGTGGGTATGGGCTTTTCTCATTTCTTGGCAGCTGCGATCGTATTAGGAACAGGAGCAAGCTTTGTCTCTGGCTCTGATTCAGCCATCTTATTTGACAGTCTGAAATTGGCCAAAAGAACAGAGGAGTACACGAAATACGAAGGACGATTGTACGCGATCAGCAATTTCGCAGAGGCAACAGCTGCCCTAATTGGCGGATTATTAGTCGTTTACAGCCTTCGTTTCCCTTTTTACGGACAGCTTTTAGTAGCCGGTGGCATGATCTTTTTCGCCTACCGAATAGCCGAGCTACCCATGAGCGAGGAAGAAAAACAGCAGCAAAAAAGCGGCGGAAAAGGACTATTAGAGGCACTGCGGTTTTGCTTGATCGAACAGCCGGCATTACGTTGGGCAACGCTATTATCAGCCAGTGTAGGCTCGGCAACTTTATTGATGGCATGGACGGCACAGCCCTATTTCATGGAAGTGGAAGTGAACTTGGCTTATTTTGGTGCTTTATGGATGATTTTAAACGCCAGTGTGGGTTTAGCCAGCTGGTTCGCCTACAAAGTAAAAGACCGCCAAACGATGTTGCAATTGATTTTTATGGTCATGCTGTTGGTATTTGGAGGCGGGTACATTTTTGCTGGAATTAGTGCCAGCTATTGGGGCATTATTGGTATCTGGCTCTTGTATCTGGGGCGGGGGATAGGCACACCTGTGCTAAAGGATTTGATGAACATCATTACCCCTTCAGAGATCCGAGCAACAG
Organism: Bacteroidota bacterium; assembly: GCA_020631675.1. Taxonomy (GTDB): domain Bacteria; phylum Bacteroidota; class Bacteroidia; order Chitinophagales; family UBA2359; genus JAHDGT01. Next base: position 3,678 of record JAHDGT010000120.1, on the reverse strand, counting down.
TGCTTTCTGTAAGAAGCCTTTTGATTCGCCTGACCTTTGCTACCATCGCTACCCTCATGGGCTATTTGGGCGAGTATTATTCGATCAGCACGGCATTGATTTTGATCGGCTGTTTGTATATTGGCGTGGTGAGTATGATCGTTTGGGCTTTAAAGCGGGAGGGGGTGTTGGGCTAATTTGAAAATTTGTCAATGTGCTAATTTGAAAATGCCTTTGCAATCGATCTCAGTCTGAATTCGGAAGATCGTGGGAATACCACCCCGTCTTGCTTCGCAATCCACCCCTCCGGAGGAGGGGAATTAAGTATATATTCAAAATTAGAAAACCTTTATAAACGCAAGAGGGAAACCCACTCCCATAGATTCCCTCTTAAAAGTAATTGCGTCCATTGTAGAAACTGATGGGTTGTTTTACCCTTGTCAGTTTTAAAAATAAGAGGGGGTCCCACTCCCATAGTCCCCCTCTTGAAAGTAATTGCGTCCATAGTTATCATCAGACAAATCTGTAGCTGCTGATGATGGTAAATACTTTTTTAGTTAGTTGAGGTGTTGTACACTTAACAGCCTGGCGAAGGTTGAATGGTGTGGTGGCTTCGCCAGTCACTGTTAAAAGTGTATTAACACAGTTTGTTTAGTCATAAGCTTACAGTAACAAGCAGACAGCTATTAAACTTAGTGATTCTGAGATGAGTGTCTGTAAAACAACTGTCTGTTTGTTCTATCTGTAAGACAATTTACTTGAAATTTAGGCGGGTAAATCGAGCAGAGACGTGTAGTGATTTGGCGTCAGGATTTGTTAGACTCGACGCAGCGCCTTGCTGTTACTGCTTGTTTTTCAAGCTTTGTTTTGTGCCTTACGACCATATATACCCCTGTTACTAGCTGGCGTTACCAATTTGGAAGAAAAAAGTGAGAATTTTTTAGAGAATTTTGTAAGTAATTGATAGTGAGGGGGTTTTGTTTGTTGTTTGAAACAGAAAAACCTGAATCATTAGCTTTTGAACTAACAATTCAGGTTTTCATTCTTAGACGAATTATTTGCTTAGTCTCTACTCTGCAACTTGGCCAGTAATCTCAGGATCTCGATGTACAACCAGATCAAGGTGACCATTAAGCCGAAAGCTGCATACCATTCCATATATTTAGGTGCGCCCACTTCGGCACCCTCTTCAATAAAGTCGAAATCGATCACTAAGTTCATAGAAGCCAGCGCGATCACGAAGAAGGAAAAGCCAATGCCCATCATGCTGCTGCTGTGGATCAGCGGTACGCTAATGCCCCAGAAGCTCAATACAAAGGCGATGATGTAAAAGATGAACACCCCGCCCGTAGCCGCGGCTACCATGAGCTTGAAGTTTTCGGTGACTTTGATCAGTCCTGATTTATAGACACCCAATAATGCGAATAGAATACCGATGGTCAGGAATACGGCTTGTACTACGATGCCTTCATACATGGCAGCATAACTGACCGATACCCCGCCGACGAATAAACCTTCGAACAAACAGTAGACCGGTGCTAACATAGGTGCCCAGGTCTTTTTAAAGATGATGACCATTGCCGTTACTAAGCCGGCGATCGCTCCGCCAATGCTAAGCGGTGCGCCCAGTGCCGGGTTCGCTAAAACAGCGAACCAAGTAGCCGCCGCGAAAGCGAAAACGATCAGCCCCATAAACGCCACCTTATTGACCGTACCGCTGATTGTCATGACTTCTTGACCTGCGGCGGCGGGTCTGGATAAAGCGTTTTCATTGGAGGCTTGCATGGAACGATCCATGCCCATTTTCGCGTTCTGAAAAACTTGTGATCCCAAAGCGGGATTACTGGATTTGAATAATGCCATAGTTTGTTTAGTTGTGAATGGGAGAGGAGGGCAGCCCTCCTTCGTTTTACTTTGAAAGTTCTACTGTTGAATTGATGCTGTAAATATAAGCGCAATTCGGTTTTGAACCTATCCGAATTCAATAACAAATGTATTACTTCGAGAGTTCCCATAAATCAGTTAAAATAGAAGTGAGAAAATTATAAATTAATCAAAGGTAAATAGAACAGTACTTTGTATATTTGAATGTCCGTATCTGTCTGTATAGTGGATACTGTAATGATTTCATAACTAATTAAGCTCTTTTTTATCATGGAAAATGAAAACAAACTCGATCAAGAAAAAGTAGAACAAGCTAGCCAAGAAGCCATTCAAGAGGCCCAGGAAGAAGGTATTGTATTGGATGAGGCCAAAGTTGAACGCTTTATCGAGCAAAAACGAATGCAGCAAAACTTAATGTTGGCAATTGTTGCTGGATTTGTAGGTGCGATAGTCTCTGCGATTTTGTGGGCGGTAGTAACGGTCGCAACAGGTTATCAAATCGGTTATATGTCTATAGCTGTTGGTTTTATAGTCGGATTCGCTGTTAGACTGGGCAAAGGAATGGATCCCATATTTGGTATCATAGGTGCCGTTTTCGCATTATTAGGCTGCCTTTTAGGTAATTTCTTTAGTATTATTGGTTTTTCTGCTGGTGCTATGGATGCGGGTATTGGCGAGCTATTGAGTACTGTTCCGTTCAGTGAAATTCCAACGATTTTGATCAATACCTTTGAACCCATGGATGTTTTGTTCTACGGTATAGCGGCTTACTTCGGCTACAAATTCGGTACTGTAGAAATTAGTGAGGAGGAGTTGATTGAGAAGACACGGAAGGTGTGATAGTTAGATAAAACAGCTGATGCTATGGGCATAATTCAATGGAGTCACTTATGAACTAAGTAATTCCATTGAAAGATATTACTACAAACACTTGATCTGCCCATAGCCTCTGCTCACGCCTTTGCCGATCGCCAATTCACTACCCAAGTTCAAATTGGTGCTGAAGCGCAGATTGAATAACTGCATGGGCATGCTTTTGTAGAAGCGTTTCTCAGGCATGATCCAATCATTGATGTGGATGTCGAAACGACCTTGGATCTGCCAATTCAGTTTCTTCGCCATGCCAATAACGTGGCTGGCTATGCGCCCTTCTAAGAATTGTATGCGATTCGTTAGTCGGGTGAGTTTAACGAACTCCGCATGGTTTTTTTGATTCAGTGCCAGCCAGTTCTGTAATTCATAAGCCTGCATCTCTTCTGTACGATAGAGTTCTGTAGTACGACCGCTAAGATCGGATACATTAAAGGCGTACTTTTTACCATTGATTTTGATCTCCTTGCCTATATGCGGCATGAGTAGCTGTACTTGCTTCGTGGCTTCTTGGAAAAAGTAGATGCTGGCTTTACCGTCTTCAATTCGGTATTGGATCAGTGGGTAAGCATACTTAAAGCGAGCGGATGCGGCTTGGCTATTATTATGGTTGTGAAAGAGCTCGTGATCCCTGCCGATCATCTCCACCACCGCACCTCTAAAGTTGGGAATATTATTGGCCCGCAGCGGAATATCCGTACACAACCTTAAACGATGTACTTGGAATTTTTCAAATTCATTATTTGGTTTTGGAGCACTGGCTGTTGACATTGTTGATGTTGTTTCGCGATTCAATTACTCAAGAATAGGATATATAAAACGGTATAGTGATTATTAAAAACTGCTTCCTCGTCAGAACGAAGTCTCATGTCTCGAGTCTCGAGTCTCAAATCTATTGTCTAATTATTCTTCCCACTGCCCATAACCCACATTGGTTTTTGCACC
>JAHDGT010000119.1 GCA_020631675.1 Bacteroidota bacterium | reverse complement strand
TAGAGCGTCGGACTGTTAATCCGCAGGTCCTAGGTTCGAGTCCTAGTGGGGGCGCTAAGGTCAAAAAGAAACGCTCGGTGTGATTCATCACATCGAGCGTTTTCTATTTATAATTAATGATAAAGCCCCATCCGCCAATTCCAACCTGCGAACGGGGCAAGAGAAGAGCCTGAAGTCGAGCAGGCTCAATACCTACAGAACGAAAGTTGTTAAAAATCATAGTAGCTCTTAGTAGTGATCACGATGACCCCTCCTGTGGTGTCGCCGTATTTCGCAGGGATGCCTCCGGTAATCACGCTCATTCTATTGATCGCCCCGCCAGGTAAGTTCGGTGCTTCGTCGTAGCGCATGCCATCTACTATATAGGTTACACTTCCCGCTCTTGCGCCTCGTACATAGATGGGATCACCGATATCTGCTTGGAAAACTCCATTTGACTGTGCTAATTGATCATCGGCTCTTCGTATTGGCAGTTTTTTAAGAATGCTATCGTCATAAGTTTGAATGTGGGGCTGGCTTTTTTCTAATAGTGGGATCGAGACGATAACGACTTCCACAGGATCAAGCATGATGTTACCTTCTCCAAGAGTAACATCTAAATCTACCATTTGCCCGGGTGCTACTTGGATGTTTTTGACCTGTTTGGTTTGTAGACCGAGAAAGGAAAACTGTAGGTCATAGTTTCCTGATCTCAAAGGTTTCAAACTGTAAAAGCCGCTGGCATCTGTAGTTGTACCAGAAATATTAGCGTCATTCAGCACTTTGATGTTGACACCTGCTAATGGTGCTCCTGTTTCTCCGGAGATGACCATACCATATATCTCGCCTGTGTCACTCGCATGTACATGGGCAGTAAAAAGCAAGCTTAAGAAGCTGATGAATAGTGTGAGGGTGAATACTCGCTTGTATGTTTTCATAGTATTGGATTTGTATTTACTCCAATGTATATCGTATTTAAGCCCTATACCATTAAGGAATTGCGCAGCTATCAACCCGATTTAACCCACTTTCTAAGGGCTTTTTAGTCTTTCCTATGGCTTAAAGGCAGTAAAAACGTCTTTTGAGGTACTTTGATTTTCATTACCTTTTTCAGTGATTGTGAACGAATGGTCGTATTTTAGAGCTTTAAGTACTCAGCCAACCCATCTAAACGCATTTTATGCCATTGAGATATTACACTTCATTGTGTTTGTTTTTGAGTTGCATCAGTCTTCGACTTATGGCTTGTGATGAAAGCATGGCCAGTCTGAACAATATTTCTTGCATTGGTGCGAATAGCTATGCCTTTGAATTCGACATGTGCTTTGGTTCTAACTCCAATAACAATTGCGGATTTTACTTAGTAATGGAAGATGCTGAGTTTGTTGATTATCCGGATGTATTCGACTCTACGGTCAATCCACCTATGAGCATTGAGCTGAATGTGGGTTCGACCGTGGACAGCTTAGTATGGGGTATTCCCCCTTGCACGGGTACCAGTCCTTTTATACCTGCTGGTATAGGCATAGAGTGTTACACTTTCACCGTTACTACAGATGGTTATCCTAGCTATTGGGAATTAGGCGGTCAAGAGTCGGGTGGTTGCTGGTATACGCAGCCTATGCCTCCTCCCCCTATTCCTCCTATTGATTTTGCAGATACTTTATTGTGTGGAAGTGATGCGACTTTATTATTAGATGTAAGCTGGCCGAATGCTACTTACTTATGGCAGGACGGCAGTACTGCTCCGACTTTTTTAGTTAGTGAAGCAGGCGACTATGCCGTAACGGTAACCGACCCTTGCAGCACTAATTCAGGTGAAATGGAAGTGGAGTATCAATTTCTTCCTACTGTCGACTTGGGTGATACTATTTTCAGCTGCGGTGGGAGTTCAATTTTGCTGGATGCCTATTTTCAAGGTGCTGACTATCTATGGCAGGATGGTAGTGATGCGAATTTCTTTATCGCCGAGGCACTAGGCTGGTATTGGGTAGAGGTTTTCAATGACTGTTATAGCGTTACTGATTCCGTTTATGTGGATCTAATCAATGCTCCTAGTGTCGACTTAGGGGAAGATCAGTTATTTTGCTCAGGAGAAAGTCTTACATTGACCGCTGAGGTTGACATTACAGGTGGTAGTTTTATCTGGTCTGATGGATCCACTGGTTCAAGTTTGGAAGTCACCGAAGCGGGAACTTACAGTGTAGAGTACATTAGCGATTGCGGGACGGTCAGTGATGAAGTAAGTATTGACTATGGCTCTACACCTTTCATCAACTTAGGGGAAGATACTGTTGCTTGTGTTGGCAACAACTTTACTATTGTTCCTGATGTTGATAGTACGCTACCCATAATTTGGAGCGATGGCAGCAATGGACCTTCTTTGACCGTAAGTAGTAGTGGCACTTATTGGGCTGAAGTAAGCAGTAGTTGTTCGAATAGAGATTCTATCCTTGTCGATTTTTCGGTTTGTGATGCTTGTCTGTACGTGGTGCCGAATAGCTTTAGTCCAAATTACGATGGTTTGAATGACGACTTTCGTCCTTTCATCTCTTGCAACCCCAGCAACTATACCTTCCAGATTTATGACCGTTGGGGCGTAGAGGTTTTTCGCACTAATGACCCCATGAGTACTTGGAATGGGTTTTATGGCTCGACAAATACGAGCGCAGCCGAAGTAGGGCTGTTTGTTTGGGTATTGAAATTCAGAGGTACGGATAGTACTGGAACCGAAAGTGATATTGTAGAAAAAGGGCAAGTACTGCTATTACGATAGATGTTATTATGAAAAAGCTAAGAAAACGAGACCTGACGGAAAAAAACATCCTCGATACAGCTATGCTTCTTTTTTCGAAGCATGGGTTTGAAAATACATCTATGCGCAAAATCGCCAAACAAGCAAAGATCAGTGCGGGCTTGGTCTATCATTACTTTGAGGGCAAGAATGATCTATTGGTGCAGTTATTCACGGATCGTTTAGCAGATATTAAACTAAAGTTGAAACATGCTAAAGACGAAATCGTTAGCCGCAAACAGAATAAGCCTACAATAGAGGACTATATCAGAACTCATTTTCGTATTTTAAAAGAAAAAAGTCAGTTTTGGCGATTGGTATTCCTACTGAAAAGTCAGGATAATATTTGGCGACTGCTGGAGGAAAAATTAAAAGAAAACAAACAGTCTATTGTAGCGGATATCGTACAATTGCTACGTCCTAACTTCCCGAATAACACACAAGCAGAAGCATTGCTTTTATACTCCAGCATGGAGGGCATCATATTTCACTATGTTTTTGACGAACAGTACCCGATTGACCAAATGGTGGATCTCTTGGTTCATAAGTATCAGTAATACTAAATAATGGAGAAAGGCAGAATCAGACAGTTGGTCATCATCGGTATTTTCTTAGTGGCGGCTTTCACTTTGCTGGCACGTTTATTCGCCATGCAGGTGATGGACAATAGCTATGAGACCTTGGCCGAACGCAATAGTATTCGCGAAATCGTGAAGTACCCGCCTCGTGGAGAAATTTATGATCGCAAAGGGGTCTTGGTCGCTGCGAACCAACCTGTTTACGACTTAGTGGGTATTCCGCGTGAGTTGAAAAGTTTAGACACCGCTCGTTTGTGTAAGCTGTTGAATATCGACTTGGTCGAGCAACGACAATACTTGAAGAAGCTGCGTAAAAACAGAGGCTATTCCAGTAGAACCCGACAGCCGATCGTGAAGCAGATTCCGAAGGCGGACTTTGCTCGTTTTCAAGAATATTTATATCAATTTCCGGGTTTGGAAAGGGAAGTTCGAACCGTTCGTACGTATAATAGAAACTGTGCGGCGCATGTATTGGGCTATGTGGGGGAAGTGAATCAAAAGCAAATCGATACTTCTGAATATTATCGCCTGGGGGATCATGTGGGGATCACGGGGATTGAGCGCACTTATGAAGACGAGTTGCGTGGGGAAAGAGGCATTGAGTATATGATCCGCGATGTGCATGGCAGGGATCTTCGCGCCTATATGGAAGGGAGAAAGGACAAGGAATCAATTGGTGGAGATCAACTGACCTTGACATTAGATATAGAACTGCAAGAATATGCAGAGCAATTATTACAGAATAAAGTAGGCGGCGTAGTCGCTATCGAACCATCGACCGGTGAGATTTTGGTTTTGGCGAGTAGTCCGAGCTACAACCCTAATATGCTGACAGGCAGAAATAGAGGTGACGGGATCAAAGTGCTACAACAAGATAGTTTGAATCCTTTATTCAATCGTGCCTTGATGGCGAACTACCCACCAGGTTCCACTTTTAAGCCATTGATGGCTTTGGTAGCATTGAATGATAGTATTATTAATGAGCGGCATTACTATGGTTGTTCTGGTGGTTATAGACTCAGTAGTGCACATACGGTAGGTTGCCATGCGCATGCCCCTTGTTATGATGTGCAAACGGCGATCAAGCACTCTTGTAATGCCTATTTCTGCCATTTATTTAAGATCTATATTGAAAGCAAACGCTTCAATGGTTTGGACGAAGGGCTGACAAGCTGGCAAAACAGGCTGAATGCTTTCGGTTTGGGGCAAGCCCCTCAAGTGGATATTTTTGGTGCTAAAAAGGGGCTGATACCTGGTACTGGTTTATATGACCGGGTGTACGGCGACAATAAATGGCGTGCGAACTATATCATTTCTTTGGGTATCGGACAGGGAGAGATGGGTACTACTCCTTTACAACTGGCCCATATGACGGCTTGTTTGGCGAATAGAGGCTTTTATTATCACCCGCATGTGATCCGACCTGAAGTGGGCGATACTTCTTCTATTTACTTGAAGAAGCAAAACTTACCGATGCTGCTTGAGCATTTCGAATCTGTGGCAGAGGGGATGGAACAGGTGGTGCTTGGTGGAACCGCTACCGTAGCTTTTGTACCTGAATTGGGTATTTGCGGTAAAACAGGTACAGCACAAAACCCACATGGTGAAGATCACTCTTTGTTCATAGCATTTGCCCCCAAAGACGACCCGCAAATAGCTATTGCGGTGATGGTAGAAAACGGTGGCTACGGATCTCGCTACGCAGCCCCGATAGCCAGTTTAGTGATAGAACGTTATTTGAATGGCGAAATCAGTCCGTCGCGAGAATATTTACAAACCCGCATGTTCGAAGCGGATCTGATCGAGAAGAATAGAAAAAGAGCTTTGACGCAGGGAGACCCATTCCCAAATCCATAATATCCATTCCATGCGTATTACCTATAATTCTCCGGTCATACTGACGTATACACTTTTGTGTACGGTCGTTTTTATTATAGACCTGTTTCTTTTGCCGAATCTGACCGCGACTTGCTGTACCATTTACCCGAATCCGAATTTTGCTAACCCATTAGATATTCTGCGCATGGCGTCTCATGTGGTGGGGCATGTGAGCATTGGTCATTTAGCGGGCAACTTCATGATGATCTTACTGATCGGACCTATATTGGAAGAAAAGTATGGTTCGATGACTTTGCTACAGATGATTTTGATCACTGCCATCGCGACTGGTTTTCTGAACATCACGCTTTTCCAATCGGGTTTGTTAGGTGCTAGCGGGGTTGTTTTTATGCTGATTTTGTTAGCTTCGCTGACTAATTTCCGATCGGGGGAGCTGCCGCTTACTTTTATTTTAGTGGTTGTGCTGTATTTGGGTGCTGAAGTACTCAGTGCGACACAGGCGAATAGCGTATCAGAATTCGCGCACATTATGGGTGGGCTCTGCGGGAGTTTGTTCGGTTATATTATGGTAGATGGGCGAAAAAGGGGGTAATTGCGGGCACGCACCCTATAGATCATAAAAAACAATCCTTTAGATAGGGATGGACGTAGTTTGAAAATATGAATGAATTATTAGCCAAGGCGATAAAAGCCAATCAAGAACGCGGTTTTCACAGTCATTTTGAGGAACACCCAAAGGCAGCTTGTTATGCGGAGGATGCGGTGTTGACCGCTCGGCAGCAATATGAAGCACTATTGGGAAAGCGTTTTGAGCATGTTTTGACGCAAGGGGAAGAGGATGCCTTTTTGTGGGTGGAGAGTGCGGAAGTTTCTCCTTTCACACAGGAGAAAAACGGGGTGCTTTACCCTTTACAAAGTCCTACGACTTATCTTTCAAAAGCAGAAACCGCTGCACAGGATTGGCGAAAAAAAGGAGTGGATGAGCGCACTACGGTTTTGGTGGAGGCTTTAGAAACGAGTGCTCAGCAATTCCATTTGATCGCATTGGCGGCACAACATACCACAGGTCAGGCTTTTGGATTGGCTTTTCAACAGGCGAGCGCACATGCCGCGGATCATGCTTTGGCTGTTATTGCTACTGCTTATACCCTCTTATCAAAATACCCTGAACGATCTAATTATGTACGCCCATTAGGTACAGTAGCCTTGAAAAACCAGAATAGCTTCTCTGCCGTAGGCAAGGGCATTGGTTTGGTGCTGGCAGGTTCTAATGCTCCTGTTGCACAAAGTTTACCGGCTATTTTCGCCAATTTAATGGTGGGTAATAGTGTGCTGGTGAAAGCACACCCATCGGCGGTTTTGCCTTTGGCTTTATGGGTGCGGCATATACAGGCGCATTTGAATGCGCGAAACATCAACCCCAATGTGATCCAGTTGGCTGTGGAAAGTGCGGAGACGCCTATCGCGGCAGAATTAATGCATGAGCCATCGGTCAGCGTGATAGATGTCTGCGGAAAACAAGAAACGATCAACGCACTGGCCCCGCTTCTTCGGAATAAGCTCAAAACGGTATTCGTAGCACCTCCTGTGGTGAACCAAGTGATCATTCATGGCTCACCGGATCTTCGAGAAGCGATGCGTAATTTGGCTTGGTCGATCTGCTTACATAGTGGGCAGATGTGCGGGGCACCACAGAACATTTACATTCCCAGTAGCGGGGTGTTCACTAAGGGCGGTGAAGTGATCGCTACTCAAGAGGTGATCTCTTTGCTTAAAAATGAAATATCAAGTATCGTTTTGGATAAGCGGAGAGGCGGGGTGATGATGGGTGCGGTACGTAATGAACAAGTAAAGACAGAGGTGGAGCAAGCGATGGAGTTGGCTGACAAAGTCATATTAGCCCCTCTAGCATTGAGCCATCCTCATTTTGAAAAGGCAAGGATGCAAGCTCCTGTGATCATTGGGGCGAATAAAGTCAACACCCCTTGCTACCAGCGTGCTTATGATGGTCCGGTCTGCGTGATCATTGAAACACATGATATTGCAGAAGCCGTTAAGTTAGCCATACAATGCGCACAACAAACGGAGAGCCATTATTGTGCGGCATATACGAATGTGAAGGAGATGACGGACCGCATCGCCACAGAGCTCACCAATGCGGGTATACACAGTCTTTTCAACTTGATCGGTTTTCAGTTCGCGAATCAAACAAGGGCATTTACGGATATATATGCTGCTTGGGGTGATCCGGATTTTATCAGCAGACGATTTAAGTGGGTGCAGACTAAGCAGGCTTAAGAGCGTGTTTAGGATTTTACATTCGGTCTGCAAAAGCTGCTTTTTTGCCTGCTCTTCTTAAAAAAGAATAGCAATAGCGCTGCTATTCCGATTATTTTTTAATCGATCAGACTAAAAAATCACGCTTTTTCGACCAGATATTAAATTCCTAAATACGCTCTAAACCGGTTGTTGTTCTTTACCTCCAAAGCGAGCACTGACCAAGTAGACGCCTGCGAAAATCAATAGGCCTCCTAGTATTTTGATCCAACTCAGCTCGTCTTTACCTAATGCTACCGCAATACAGGTGGCGATCACTGGCTGTGTATAAATATAACTACTCACCACTGAGGCATTCACCTTTTGCAGCGCGAAGATGTTGAGTAGGTAAGTGAAGAATGTCGCCCCGATCACCACATAGACCACCGCCCACCAAACATAAGTCGGGAAACGCTCCCAATCAGTCTGACTGAACTCTGGATAACTGAAGGGTATGGCGAATAAGAAACCCCAGAAAAAGACCCACTTGATGATCGTGATCGGATGGTATTTACTCATGAGAGGTTTGACGATCACTAAATACAAGCCGTAGCTACAAGCGTTGATCATCACTAAAAGATCCCCAAAGCTGCTGCTCTGTACGGCAGAGGCAGCTGTATTTTGCCCGTATATAATCACTAAAGCGGCTCCCGCAGCTCCTAACAAAACGCCTAACGCCTTGTATCGGGTGATTTTCTCTCCTATGATCAGTGCCGCCAACAATAACACCAAAATAGGTGTGGTGATCATGATCAATGAGGCATTGATCGGTGCGGTCAAGGACAGTCCTTTAATGAACAAGAGCTGGTTGATGGTTACACCGAACAAACCACAAGCCATCAATCGCAAGCGGTCTGATTTTTCAATGGCTTTTGCTAGTAGCGCGTCTTTTTTCAAGAAAAAGCGACTCAGCAAAAAGTGAAAGGCGAAAAACAGAATCATCCCTATACTTGCCCGTACGAAAATGAAACCGAAGGGAAGAATATATTCTGGTGTTGCTTCTTTGGCGACCACATAATTGCCCCCATAAAGCAGATTCACACCGATCAAAGCCAGGTGTGCCTGAATTAGTCCTATGGGTATGCCGCCTATGGTCTTGTTCCTATTCATATTCGCGAAGGTACGATCTGTCAACATCAAAATATGACTTAACTTGGTGCGGCTTTTGCGGTTTTATGATAGCTCGTTTTGAATTCGGGCGACCACAAGGGATCGCCCCTACACATTTTAAATCATCTCGATATCGAACTTTTCGAGCTCCTCATATTATTCGGCTTCGGCCTTTTTGGTGGCTTCTTGGCAGGCTTACTGGGTATTGGTGGCGGACCGATTTACATCCTCATCTTTTCCTATTTCATTCCGAAGCTTTACGGAGGTGATTTAGGGGATAGCGGTCAGGTTCAAGTGCTTATTGCCAGTACCATCTTCGCCCGACTATTTGCGGCTATCGCTGGTAACTACAAGCACTATAAACTTGACAATCTGTATTTCAATACCGCTCTGGCCATTGGTCTGCCTGCTGCGGTCACCTCTATTTGCCTGACACTCCTACTGTCTAATTTCGAGTATAATAAAACGGCTTTTAAGGTGATCTTTATCTTGGTGATGCTGCCTATGCTCTATCGTATGTTGACAGACAACCCAGATAAAAAGCGATTCAACCAACCCAGCAGGATCAAACGCATCATTCTCAATTGCATTGGTCTGGTCAGTGGTACGGTTACCGCGCTCAGTGGCTTAGGCGGAGGCTTCGTGGTCGTACCCCTACTCAATAGCTTATTCAACATTAAGATCCGAAAGGTGGTGAGTATTTCCCTAAGTGTGATCTTGATCGTGGCAGGTAGCGTTACGCTCTTCAATATTTTCTATTTCGACATTGGTGTTTCCTTGCCTTATATGGCAGGAGCCATATCTTTACCCCTAACACTTCCGGTGATCGCGGGGGTGATGCTGGCTGCACCTTTCGGAGTAACGGTTTCCAAGAAATTGACCCCTTATAGCCTGCGGCTCACCTTCATCGTTTTCTGCGCGATCATTATTCTGAAAACACTGATAGAGTTGTTGGTGGAGTTATAGCAACAAGCTTTGCATCAGGGCGACCACAAAGGATCGCCCCTACTTCTACTAAATGATCATTTTCAAATTAGCTCATTGCTCAATTTTCAAATTTCGCCTCATCAGCAACTCAGCACATTAAGTAAATATGCCCCTATTACTCCCTCCTCTCGTACGCATCAACTGGAGTCGTGAGATCCATGCCGACCAGCTAAGTAGCTACCGTCCAAGAAAAGGCGATCATTTGTACATGATCCTGAAACGCCGACGTTTTTTCCATATTCCCGCCCGACAAATTGAGTACATCGGCATGGCTTATAAGCAGACTGTGGTCAAACGCCTGAGCGATCATCATGAATTGCCAAAAATTTTGAAGGAGCGTATGCTATGGGGAGAGGTTACTATTCGCTTCGGACAAGTGAAGCCACAGCCGATGGTGAAGCTCAATAAAAAACTGGTAGAAGATGTAGAAGCCGCGCTCATCTATCAGATGTACCCGGAGCACAATGATGTGCATAAAAAGTCTTACCGCCGTAAGCCCATACGCATACGTAATATGGGTCGCTTTAAGCCACTGCCTCGTTCTATTGATAGTTTTTTCTTTGAAAAATAGACGTGAGACTCGAGACATGAGACTCGAGAGGCATCGTGCTGAGGCTGAAATTGTTATTTCAAAAACACCATATGGTTACTTTTTTAAACAAATACTTAAGTAAGAGTTAATTCAAAGCAAAAGAGCCATTTCATAGATCTATGAAATGGCTCTTTTGCTGTAAGAATAAGTAGGTGCGTCAGCACAAAATCTTATGTCTTTTTTATTTTTCCTTCGGCTCTAATAAATAGTCATCCGGGTTGAAGTAGACTTCAATATCCACTCGCATGGGGTTGGTCACGAACCACATGATGAACTTATCATAATCCGGTCTGCTCATCGCCATCCACTTCATAAAATCTTCAGAGCGCGCCTTGCTGAACAGCCAAAAAGTATAGGCTTCAGAATGTCCTAAGCCCTTGATCTCTTGTAAGCGATCATATAAAATACAAGGGTAAGTACTAGCAAAACCTTGCATCCAAAGATCTAAAAAGCCCGCACGTACATTATGTACCGCACGCAATTGGTTCAAACCCTCATCCAAGCTATTGCCACGATCCAAAGAAAGCATATCATTCTTATCCATGATGCCGTATAAACGCAGATGTGCCTGCTCTATCGGGTTGCGGTCTTTGTCTTT
>JAHDGT010000615.1 GCA_020631675.1 Bacteroidota bacterium | reverse complement strand
TATCCCTTGCGCACGTTCGGCACGATCCTACTGACCATCAACAGTTTAGCGAATACTATATAAGTGTATTCTTGAAGAGTTTCTTCAAAGTAATATCTAATTTTGAGTGGTAAAAAAGATATTTATTACATGCACTCGATCATACGCTTACTCTCCTGTTTTTTGCTATTCGCTTTCACAGTGGTCTTATCCGCCCAATGCGATGAAGGCCGCTACCTAAGCACCCAATTCGATGAAGTATTCGTACATACCGATGTGAAATACGGAGAAGCCCCTTACTGGGCTTTTCCCTACAGCAACACAGAACTCTTCACTGATATATACGAGCCAGTTGGAGATGCCTTGACGAAACGCCCCTTAATGATCTGGATACACCCCGGAGGTTTCTTACTCGGCAATAAGAATGTAGATGACATCACCGCCCTCTGCGATACCTTTGCCAGAAGGGGCTATGTCACCGCTTCACTATCTTACAGATTGGGATACAACCCATTCGACGCGCAAAGCTCAGAACGTGCGGTCTATAGAGCCACACAAGATGTAAGAGCAGCAGTTCGTTTTTTCATCGAGTTCTCCGACATCTACGAAATTGATACCAACCGCATTTTCATAGGTGGATCCAGCGCAGGAGGCTTCGCCGCCTTACACACTGCATACCTTGACGAAGAAGAACGCCCGGAAAGTACTTTTGAAGGATTGCTTTACCCAGATTTAGGCTGCTTGGATTGTAGTGGCAATGAGTACGTACATGAGGTGAAACCACTTGCCATAATCAATTTATGGGGCGCATTAGGAGACAGCTCCTATCGAGATGTGAATGATACCATCCCCGTCTTTCTAATGCACGGTACCGCTGATGATGTGGTCGCCTACGATAAAGGTTCTCCATTTGATGTTGATTTTTTACCTGTAACGCATGGCTCATTACCGATCAGCAATCAATCTGAAGCCTTGGGATTACCCTATATCCTACATCCTTTCTACGGAGAAAACCATGAACCACATGGCGTAAGTAATGGAGATTTCACAGGTCCGCCCACCCCTTATTGGGATACGATCTTGGTTAATACCACACAGTTCTACCACTCTTTTCTACAACCCGTACCAGCAGAGATTTCAGGAAGTGATATGGTCTTTACGGATCAAGAACAGTGGTACAGCGTATCCGCTTTAGCGGATCATGAATACTGTTGGCAAATAGAAGGAGGGGAGTTATTGACAGACAATAACGACAGTATTTTGGTCAAGTGGGATAATGCAGGTACTTATGAGATCAGTGTACGCGCGCTAAATGAAATACACTGCGCCAGTGAAGTGACTACTTTTGAAGTTGAGGTGAATGTAGATACTTCGATCGCCGATCAAGAAAGCTTGTCGACAAGCATCATTTATCCTAATCCTACCAAGGACAGACTTTATGTGAAAGGATGGAATAATGAACAGCCCATTTCTGTAGAAATCATAGATCAAACAGGTGCGAAACGATCAATAAATCAAATAGAGAATGGTATTTATTCCATACACAATTTGCCTGCGGGAATATACTATTGCATCATAAAACAAGCCGATAAACGCCAAGTGGAAAAGGTATTGATACAACACTAAGCCTGTTGCTGCGCCAAAGAAGGAATCTTGATTTTCACCGCACGGTCTACCAGGGCGAAATACATCGTACCCAACATGGAAATGATCAGATAAGCGATCATGATCGTT
>JAHDGT010000614.1 GCA_020631675.1 Bacteroidota bacterium | reverse complement strand
GCTGCGCTAAGCGTTGGCATCTTGGGTTTATTGAACATTCACTTTTTGTGTTGATCATGAATGACTTAGGGCGCTGCTTTCATTTTCTAAAATAGACGCCCTATTTCAAAACTCAACAACATACTCTCTTCCTTAGTGAATCGCATCACCGATTCAGAGGATACCGATATTAAAAAATACCTCAGCAGTGGGGCGGCAGGACTATTCGCACTACAAATACTGTCCATACCGCTCACCTTTTTCATTAAGTGGCTCATCACCCGTTACATCGGGGCGGATGACTATGACATATATGTGTACATCATCTCCTGGCTCACGCTCTTAGCGGGCATAGGGGTCATGGGCTTCAATAAACTCTCCATTCGTGAGCAAGCCCGTTTACGCACAGAGGAGCAACATGCGCGTTCCAAGGGGCTTTACCGCTTCTCTTTCCTTTGGGTAAGTTTGTTCTCAAGCTCTCTTGCGATGGCCTTTTACTGGCTCTTGGGTGTTCTCCCCTCTTCCTTTTACATCACCTATTTCAAATCCATCAGTCAGCCACAACATCTGCAATGGATGCGCTACGCCCTCATCGGCATTCCTGTTTTAGCCCTGACCTACCTCACGCAAGGCACCCTGATCGGAGGGCGTTTTACGGTAGTCGGACAAATACCCGAACGCTTAGTTCGGCCTATTGTGCTCATTCTGAGCATACTAGTGCTCTATGCCTACTTCGGTGATTTAACATTGCCACACATTTTAATGGCCTTTGTTGTAGCACTTTGTGCAGGTTTATTCGCCAGCATCTTCTACATCAATAAGCGATATAAGGAACAATGGACAATAAGCACCGATCAAGACAAGGCAAGCTCATGGACACGCCAAGCGGCATCTCTATTCGCCCTCAACGTATTCGTGCTCTTCAATAGCCAGATCGACATTTTGCTGCTCGGTTCTCTTTCAGATGGTACAGGTAGGTATGAGATCTCTCTGCGTTTCGCCGAGATCCTCAAAATGCCTCTCATGATCGTTAATCTATTGATCGCCCCACTGATCAGCCGTTTCCACACCCAAAATGATTATCCTCGCTTAGAAAGGCTACTCATCAAATGTGCTCGTTTCACCTTCGCATTAGCCTTCATCCCAGCTGTTTTACTGATCATTTACGGCGACCATTTACTGGGCATTTTCGGCAGCGAGTTCCCCATCGCCCATAGCGCATTAGCCCTATTGGTCATCGGTCAACTCGTCAATATCGCCTGCGGTTCCGTAGGCAATGTGCTTGTCATGACCGCCAACGAACGCTATGTGATGGTCACACAAGTATTAGCCACCATTTTAAATGTTTGCCTCAGTGTTTACCTCATCCCCAAACACGGTTTCATAGGCACTGCGATCGCGGTCAGCCTTACCACGGTCCTCTGGAACATCACCAACGCCATTATCATTCGCTGGAAGTTGGGTATTAACACCACCATTTTCGGCAAGTTATTCTGATCCAAATAATGCGCTTATTCGTTATCTTTGAAAATGGTCTTGCACATGGCTGCGTACCCGCAATAGAAAGCTGGCATAAATGAGCAGCGAAAAGTTAGGCATACGGAACGATTCTTACGTCTTGTGTCTTATATCTTATGTCTTGAAAGCGCCAGCTTTCTACTGCGTCCACCGGGCTATCCACTGCAATTCCCCGCTTGTCTGCTGCTTCGCTGGCAGGCATAAAAATGGCTACCTCT
>JAHDGT010000118.1 GCA_020631675.1 Bacteroidota bacterium | reverse complement strand
CCTGCCAGCGAAGCAGCGAACAGCCGCTGAATTGGAATGGATAGCCCGGTACCCGCAGTAAAAGGCTCACGCCTTTAGACATAAGATTCAAGACGTAAGACATAAGATTTCCTGCTCGACGCCAATTTGCTTTTTGCGATTGTATAAAGACTTTTATTGCGGGTATGTGCCCTGAAAAAATGAATTATCTTAGTGATATGTATAGATACTTTCTTTTAGCCTTTCTTCTTTTAGGAATGGCGGCTTGTAGCGATTCTCCGCAGCATCAGATTCAGCAGTATGATATCGCGGAGGAGGATTTGACCGAAGAGCGGATCGATTCTATTTTGATGGATTATCGGTTTGAGTATGAGGACCCGATTTTGATAGATAGCAGTGAAATGGTGCTGATACCGATTTCTACAAGACAGGATGGGAAGCGGAAAAGGGTGAAAAGTTATAGCAGTAAGTATAAGAGCTATGATTTTCCGCGCTATTGGAATGTGTTGTTTTATGATCGGGAGAGTGGAGAGAGTCGTTTGTTGACGCAGGAGAAAAAACGCATTTACCGCATTGAGGCTAATTTGAAGAAGCTGAAGGTGGGCGAGCGTTTAGCGGAAAAGATATTGTATCAGATCGCGGATACGGATTTTAATGGGGACGGGAAATTGGCCGCGGATGATCCGCATCAGTTGTTTGTTTCTAATTTGGATGGTACTGACTTGAAGCGTTTGTCTGCTGCCAAAGAGCGTTTGCAGGGCTATAAGTTGATTCCGGGTACTGATCAGCTGCTGTTTCATACGTTGAGGGATGTGAACGGTGACCTTGAGTTTGACCGGGATGATGAGACCATTTGGTATCATGCGAAGCTGATGGATGATAATGGGGATTGGTCTATCAAAGAAATGATCAATGCGGAGGGTAGAAAAAACATTGAGCATTTGTATTTTGAGCAGTGGTTACAAAAATGAATATCATGTATACATTGAATTGGAAATTTGCCCTGCTCTGTAGTGTTTTGTTTTTATTGACTGCTGCTTGTGGTGATGCGAACTCGGTAAAGTCCGTGGAGGCGAATACGAATAGCGATACCCAGCAAACAGATCCTAAGGCGAAAACTTTAGCACCTGACTTGGGGAATAAAAAAGAGAAAAAGGGTCCTTTGAAAGTGGCTTCTTTATTTGAAAACTGCCAGGAGTTTCATACCAAATTGGCGAATGCGGAGCCTTATAGTTGTACGTATGCACATCCGATCACCAAAGAAAAAATGAAGCGGGAGATCAAAGGCATGGTGGATGGGAAATGCTTGTATGAGGAGCAAATGCCGAATAATGGCTTGATGGTTTGTAAATACTCGAAAAAGCAGTTGAAATCAGTTTCTGAGTATTATGCGAAGATGATGTTCGGGGAGAGTTACCAGACTAAGGCGAAGATCGGTTTCGGGGAGAAGGTGGAAACAGAAGAAAAAGTGGACGGTAAGACAGTAGATAACCCCTTGATGCGAGCGATGAATGATGGGACTTGTGTGGTGTTGGGGTATGATTAACAATTGTAAACTTCCGATCCGAATTATTACCAGTACTTTTGTGGCAACGCGGGAGGACACACGGGTCCTCCCCTACACTAGTTATGGATGTCGATAGCAGCTTTTTGACTCGAAAAGACTAAACAAAATTCCAATCATTCCTGAAAGTCATGGAACAGCAATTACAGATACCAGTTTTTGATGTATTGATCGTGGGCGCGGGTTTGTCGGGCATTTGTGCGGCTTACCACTTACAGGATAAGTGCGAGGGCAAAAGCTTTCAGATTTTGGAAGCTCGGGAAAGCATGGGCGGCACTTGGGATCTGTTCAAATACCCTGGGATCCGTTCTGATTCGGACATGTACACCCTGGGCTACTCCTTCAACCCTTGGAAAAACCCTAAGGCGATCGCTGATGGTCCTTCTATCTTAGCTTATATCAAGGAAACGGCGGCTAAGTTCGGCATTGATAAAAAGATCAGGTACGGGCATAAAGTGGTGGCTGCGGAGTGGCTTGCGGAAAAGGAGCTGTGGCATCTGGAACTAGCAGATGGCCCGAATGTGCCCAATAAGCAATTGAGGACGAAGTTTCTGTTCAACTGTGCGGGTTATTACAATTACGATAAGGGGCATACCCCTAAATTTGAAGGAAGTGAGGCTTTTCAAGGCAGGATCATTCACCCGCAAAAGTGGGATACGACATTGGATTATAGTGGAAAAAAGGTAGTGGTGATCGGTAGTGGGGCTACTGCGGTGACCTTAGTACCTGAAATGGCAAAAAAGGCGGAGAAGGTGACGATGTTGCAGCGATCGCCCAGCTACATTATGAATTTACCGAGTGAAGATGTAGTGGCGAATTTCTCTCGTAAGATCATGCCACTAAAGCTTTCACATTCTTTGGTTCGTTGGAAAAATGTGCTAATGGGTATTTTTCTGTACAAGCTTTGCAGAAGATGGCCGGAGCGAATGCGCAAATTCTTTAAAAAGCAAATTGAAAAAGAGCTGGGGGATCAGTACGAAGAGAAGCACTTTGACCCTAAATATAAGCCCTGGGATCAACGACTTTGCTTAATACCTGATAACGATCTATTTGAAGCATTGAAAACGGAACGGGCAGAAATGGTTACAGATACCATAGCTCGTTTTACGGAAAAAGGCATTTTGCTGGATTCTGGTAAAGAGCTGGAAGCGGATATTATTGTTACAGCTACTGGACTAAAGATCCAAGTGATTGGTGGGGTAAGGGCGAAGGTGAATGGAAAAGCGATAGACTCTGGTAGCTTGATCGCTTATAAGGGAGTTATGTTCAGTGGTATACCTAATATGGCCTTGGCGGTAGGTTATACGAATGCCTCTTGGACTTTAAAATGCGAGTTGAATTGCTTGTTTGTTTGTAAGATTTTGAACCATATGGACAAGCACGGCTACAGTAGTTGTATTCCAAGATTTGACCATAAAAAATTCGGAACGGAGCCCCTACTTGATTTTGATGCGAATTACATTAAACGCTCGCTTAGTGTGTTACCCCGGCAGGGGTCTCAATCGCCTTGGAAGGTGTATCAGAATTATGTAAAGGACACCTTAGCTTTGAAGTATGGTAAGGTGGATGATAAGTATTTAGTCTACCATTAATTTTTTACTTTTTTCAACTATCGCACTTTACGAAAGTGTGTTGATTTTTGGGTAAAAAAAATATTTTTTTGCTTCGTACTTTATACAAAGCAACACCCAAAAAGACCCAAAATATTCATTATCAATTTTTTTCAGGTTATATTTTAAAATAAATAAAAACAAAACAGCATGCAACGAACAATTCGTTGTTGCAACAAATAATTTACTAAACCCATGCAGTTTGTTCTTTTTCTTATGAATTTTGCACTGTCACTGTTTAAGTTTTTCAAATTTATACGATCGTAGCCCTACGAACCCCTTATTATTTTCTAATTTACACTTTGTCTGTCCCCTTTGCACTTAAGTACCCGGACAAAAATAATCGTTGCTTCTGACTTGCTCTTTTAGCCGTATCCTGCGTTATGAAAAGCCTCATTTAGCGGGGCACCTACCTCGTTTTTCATGCCTTGGCTACAACTAAAATAGCGGTGTCTTAAGCTATACGCTTACTTTTGTTCAGGTACTTATCTTTTAGGCGCAAAAAACAACTCTGGCTCTCAACTTACTTTTTAGCTATGAGGTAGTTTAAAGTTGCTCTATTGCTAATCAAGCTTAGGCTTTATATTAATAAATGGTACACTTTTGGTTTTTATTGTTATGTTGACAATTAATCAAGATGAACTACATCTGATTTGTGGACAGATTTTAAAAAAAACCAAGGAATCAACCCATTTCTTGACAAGAAACCCCAGCAAGACAGACCATTCCATTTAAAACTACTCACGTTTACCCAAAAGGGAAAATACCTTATGAAAGTTCGGCAAAAAACTTGGAGCAAAGAGACAGGCTGGCAAAATGAAGCCACTGATGTTGCTACTATAAAAGCAGACCTTGTCTTTGCATTCGGTAACAGATTTGTTCTTGAAGACAGTAAACGCTTTGAAGAGATTCAAAAGCTTTACGATGGCGCTGATATTATCTGTTGTAGCACATCAGGAGAGATCATTGGCCAACGTGTTCAAGATGATTCGATCACACTAACGGCTATCGCTTTTGAGAAGACGAGCTTGTTCATAGAACAGCTGAATGCGGCTGATTTTTCTAGTAGTTCGAATTTAGGTACTGTTCTTTCCAAGCGTTTACTGAGAGGCAGTAATAATGGGAAAGATAAGCTCAGACACGTAATGGTGTTCTCTGATGGAGGCTTGATTAATGGAAGTGAATTGGTTGAGGGACTAAACAGTGCCCTAGACCATAAAGTTTCTGTTACGGGAGGTTTAGCTGGTGATGGCGCACGCTTCGAAAAAACCCTTGTTGGTTGGAATGAAGCGCCAAGTTCTGGAAATGTGATCGGTATTGGTTTTTATAGTGAAGACCTGAAAATAGGCTATGGCTCAGTAGGCGGATGGGACGCATTTGGTCCTAAACGAAAAGTAACCCGCTCTGAAGGGAATGTGCTTTATGAGATCGATGGCGTTTCTGCTTTGGAACTCTATAAGAAGTACTTGGGTGACAAGGCCAAAGAGCTACCAGCTTCGGCATTATTATTCCCTTTGAACTTACAGTTAGCAGAGGGGGAAAAGCCTTTAGTAAGAACCATTTTATCTGTTAACGAAGAGGATCAGAGCATGACCTTTGCTGGCAACCTGCCCGAAGGATCAAGTGTTCAATTGATGAAAGCTGATTTTGAGAAGATCATCGATGCTGCCCATGATGCTGCTGAAAACAGCAGTGCTTTGCTCGGTGGTTCTAAGCCGGAGCTAGCTATTCTCATTAGCTGTGTAGGCCGTAAACTAATATTGGATCAATTGGTTGAAGATGAAGTAGAAAGCACTGCACAGGTAGTTGGCGAGGAGATACCGCAGATCGGATTTTACTCTTATGGTGAGATCGCTCCTTTCTCAGATGAGGTAAGCTGCCAGCTACACAATCAAACCATGACCGTGACACTTTTTAGTGAGCAATAATCGCTCACACATTTATTTATGAATAGACTACTAACCAGACAGATAAAAAGAAAGTTCGGAGACCCTTCTGAGATCCCCTCTGATATGGCTGCGCTTTTCAAAGCGATCAGTAGGTCTTATGACCATTATGAGGAGGATCGCGTGCTATTGAACAGGGCAATGGACATCAGTTATCAAGAACTTGAAGAGACAGCTAATCAGCTCAAAATAGAAAGCGAGCTAACGAAGAAGTCTTTGAAGCAGTTGGATGAATTCGCCTATATCGTATCTCATGACCTCAAGGCACCTCTTCGTTCTATCGGATCTTTGTCGGACTGGCTGATTACTGATTATTCGGATAAGTTGGACGAGGAAGGACGAGAATACTTGTCTCTTTTGCAAGGTAGGGTCCGACGAATGCACTCGCTTATTGAAGGGGTGCTGGAATATTCTCGTATAGGCAGGGTTGAAGCCATACAAACGACCATAGATCTGAATGATCTGGTGGGAGATTTGGTGGATATGCACAGAAAAGAGGCGAAGATCGTACTCGATCCATTACCTTCGATTAAGGCAAATGAAGTTCAAACACGACAGATTTTCCAAAATCTTATCGGTAATGCGATAAAGCACAATGATAAAGACATTGCCGAAGTACACATCGCTTGTTCTACTTCCAATGACTTTCACACCTTTACCGTATCTGATAACGGCCCTGGCATTCCGGAGCAATATCATGATAAGATTTTCATGATATTTCAAACACTTACATCAAGAGATAACCGAGAAGGTACTGGTGTGGGCTTGACCATTGTGAAAAAGATCCTTGATACTCTTGGAGGAGATATCTGGATGAAGTCAGAAGAAGGTCAAGGCACTACATTTTATTTTACAATACCCAAATTTAACTAACCGCCAAGAGATGATAGCGAACAATAACCAAATCTTACTGGTCGAAGACGACAAAGTAGATGCGATCACCGTAAAGCGTGCTGTTCGAGAAGTAGGCATTAGCAATAGAATTGATGTTACGGAAAATGGTGAGGAGGCCCTAGTGTACTTAGATAAGGCAGAAACCTTACCTGCCATCATTTTCTTAGACATCAATATGCCTAGAATGAATGGGCTTGAGTTTTTGGAAAAGGTGAAGGGGGATGACAGATACAGACGTATACCTGTCATCATTCTTACCACTTCTCAGGAAGATCAAGACCGCTATAAGAGTTTCGATTTGCATGCTGCGGGCTATATGATCAAGCCTGTAGACTATGAGCAATTCATCAAGCTTATGCAGACCATACAGAACTATTGGTCTATCAGTCAATTCCCTGCTTGATCAACTTCCATGAACCAATTGATAGGCTTTCCTGAGCTTGATTTCTCAACTGCTTACTTGATCGTTGATGCGCAAGGTGAAATTCTTGACATGAACGAGCAGGCCCTATCATTTCTTCAACTCGATGGTTCTACTGATCGACCTGAAAAAATTGATGAGATTTTCGTCGATTTAAACAGGGAATCGGCTCATAAGTGCTTATCATCCACTGATGCTGTCTACACGCTGCGGCACAAACAGCTCCATGAACTGCTCTTTCAAATCAAATCCATCCCTCTACCCAAAGAACAGTTTCTTTTCCTTTTTCGACCTTTGACCAGCTGGACTGAGCTTTTCAAGAAAAACCAGCAACAGCGAAAAGAACTTGAGCAGTTCATTTATAGCATCTCACATGATCTAACAGCTCCGGTCAGGGGCATTACTACACTTTCTCAATGGCTGGTTGATGATTTCAAATCCTTGCTAGACGAAGAGCAGCAGGAAACGATTTCACTCTTACAAGAAAAGACCAAGCAGCTGAATGATCTCATTCAAGCGATATTGGTTTACTCCAGAGTGGGTAGGTTGAGCTTTTCGCCCAAATGGATAGCCATAAAGCCCTTGTTGAAGGGTGTTCTGGAAAAACACCAGGAACAGCATCCTGAGTTCAGCTATCATTTGCCTGATCATGACTGTAAGCTGTTCATAGACAAACGACTAGCTACACAGTTGTTTGAACAGCTGATTTCTAATGCCATTACTCATAACACTAAACCCTCGAAAAAAATAATCATCAACTTTATTAGCACAGATATTAATAAGATTGTTACATTAGAAGATAATGGTGACGGCATCCCCCCTAAAGTCATCGACCGAGTATTTGATATCTTCTTCAAGCATACCAAAATCAAACATTCCCTAGGTTTTGGTCTCACCCTTGCTAATAAGATCATGCGGGTATCTAACGGAGACATCCAGATCAAATCTGAAGAAAACATAGGAACCCAAGTTCGCCTATCTTTTCCGATTCGTTAGAGCATCAAACAGCACGCTCATGAATAATCCTCCAGCTACTATAAAATTACTTTTCATCGAGGATGATGCCGTCGATCAATTGGCGTTCGAGAAAACGATCAAGTCAAGGAGCCTGCCGTATGATTTAACCGTTTCTAATACCATCGCCACCACCAAGCAGCTATTGCTGGACCAGGTGTTCGATGTGATCATTGCCGACTATGAATTACCTGACGGGGACTTTTTCGATCTGGTTGGTCATATTGATGATATACCGGTTATTTTCGTTACTGGAGCGGGTAATCAGGAAGTGGCTGTACGTGCTATGAAGGTGGATGTATATGATTACATCGTCAAAGACGTGGAGCACGACTATCTGAACTTTTTACCCCTTCGTATAGAACAAGTGATCGCTAAATACGAAAGTAAAAGTCGCATACAACAATTAGAATCAGCAATCATTCACTCTAATGATGCCATTGCGATTTTTGACTATAGCGATAAAATTTTCGGATTACAGCCTACTTTCTGGAACAAGAGCTTTGAGCAGATCTTCGCCCCTCTTGGTTCACCAGAAAAAGTGACCATCGCTAGAATGATCGATTTGAATGGCAATATCAATTATGCCTTATCGATTAAAAAGCTGATCACTAATAGCTTGAATGAGTCGGTCGAACTCAAGCTCAGACACCTCTATACGGATAAAGACGTGTGGGTGGAAATGAGTTTCTTGACTGTTTATCGTGGGAAAAGCAAGCACAAAAAGAAGATCGCGGCTTTCATTAAAGATATCACTGAAAAGAAGCACGAAGAAAAGCTACTCATCAATGCGATCGCCGATGCGGACAAGGCAAAAAAAGTAGAACAGCAATTTTTGGCTACCATGAGTCATGAGATCCGCACACCGATCACCTCTATTATCGGTTTGGCTGATCTATTATCCAATAGTGCGCTGAATAAGACCCAATTGGAGTATGTGGAAGCAATTAAGAACTCGACAGGCTTATTGCTTGCCTTGATCAATGATGTGCTGGATCTTTCTAAAATTGAAAAGGGGGGCATTGAGCTGTTCAAAGCGCAGGTCAACCTAAAAGAATTCATAGAAAATAGTGTCACCCCTTTCGTGCATATAGCAGAGAGCAAGGAGTTAGAGCTGAAAATCACGTTCGACGAGCAGATCACCACAGATATAGAGACAGATATCACCCGCCTGAACCAGATCATTGTCAATCTGATCTCTAATGCGGTGAAATTCACGGACAGTGGCTCAATAACTGTCGGTGTGAATGTGATAGAAGATCTACCTGAAAGGTACGTGGTGCGTTTTGAAGTACAGGATACCGGTATTGGTATCAGAGAGGAGGATATTCCACTCATTTTCAACAAATACAAACAACTTGACAGCTATAAGCGACATACCGAAGTGGGTACTGGCTTAGGGCTCTATATTGTCAATAATCTGATCAGTCTATTTGATAGTAAGCTACACGTAGATAGTGAGCTTGGGGTGGGTACTCGCTTCTCCTTTGAGCTTACCCTGAAAAAAGTAAATGACGCCGATAATGCTCCGACCCTAGAATCTAATTACAACTTAGAAGATGCGCACATTATGATCGTAGATGATAATGTACTGAATCGAAAAATATTGGGTAATGTACTGAGTAAGCAAGGAGCAAAAACGGTCTTGCTACAAGATGGCATCTACGTACTGGATGAGCTACGTGAGAATAAAGACGTGAACCTGATCCTATTGGATATGAACATGCCCATTTTGAATGGTAGGGATACGATCAATATCGTTCGGGACAATATGCGTTCTAATATTCCGATCATTGTTCTTTCCGCTTCTGAGGAAACCGGATTATTGACCAAAGAGGTACAGGGGAAGATCCATGCTAATTTATTAAAGCCCTACAAATACGAAACCTTATATGAGCTGATCGAAAGTGCTCGCACGGTTGACACATCGCCTTCTACTGCTTTATTGTATGATCTGAAACACTTGAGAGGAAAAATTAAAAACGAGTCCTTTATAGAGGAAATGGTGCAACACTCTTTAGACTATTTCAGAGATTCTGTTGCGAACATTGACACTTGGATCGAAACTGAAAATTATACGGAGCTAGAGCGCATGGCGCACTCTTTAATATCTTCAGGTATGCATATGGGTAGTGAGCCGCTGATGAATATTTGCAGAATGGCAGAAGAGGCCGTACAGAAAAAATCCATTAAAAAGTTCGCGATCCTTTGTAAAATCATCAAAGCTAACTGCCAGACATTGGTGGGTCAGCTCGAAACGGCTTTCCCGGATCTTAATGTATAGAGGTAGTTTAAAGTTTTTCATCTGAACCGCGTCTAAGTGCTTGATTTTGAAGACGAAGCTCTTTTTGAGTTTCGTACTTGAAAAGTACGGGGCGAAAAAAAGCTGAAGTATTCGGAATCAATGACTTAGAGGTAAGGTCGAGAAAATAACTTTAAACTACCTCATAAACAGTAAACTCTCTTGTTCTCTCTTGCTCAAGCTATAAATGAGTTGCTTGCGAACTACACTGGCACATGGTGTATTGCCGGCGGCTGGGCGGTAGATCTATATCTGGATCGTATAACTCGTGAACATCAAGATATAGAGATAGCGATCCCTCGTGAACAACAACAACTCCTTCAAGGATTTTTGGGCAGCCAAAACTGGCACTTCCGCTATGTGCGCAAGGGGACTTTTCACCGCTGGGAAGAAGGTATTTTTTTAAGGCTTCCGGTACACGAAATACATGCGACACTTATCCAAAAGCAAATGCAAGTATTCGCCCAAGCTGATCACGATCAGATCACCTCTTTAGAGATCCTGTTGAACGAAATGAGTCAGGCACATTGGCATTTCAGACGTAATCCGAATGTCACCTACCCTATTGATCGCTTAATCATTGACAGCAAAATAGGCATACCCATTCTTTGCCCGGAAGTGGTGCTGCTCTATAAAGCCAAGATCGACAAGCCCAAAGATCGTGCGGATCTACAGCAGCTCCTCCCCCACCTTTCTGACCATAGTAAAGGGTGGCTGCGACAAGCTATTGCCGACAGCCACCCTGAACATGATTGGTTGGAATTGATTTGATTCGACAGTACTTCTGCGAGGGATAGTAGTGGTTGGTTATGAACCCGTACTGGTAGTAGAAACGACAAGTGGCTCATTGACTGTTTGAACGGTTGGCTTCTCACCAAATCTACGCGCTTGGATGCGATCGTACTCTTGAACGTAATTCGGGTTTTCAGTGCCCATGATGCGATCCCACACCCTGAAGTACAAACCGTAATTGCCCTTGAATTGAGAATGGTGCAAATTATGGTGTACCGAGGTGTTGAAAAGCTGGAATAAGAAGCTGTGGCGGAACCATTTCGGGGCTACTTCAAAACCCAAATGCCCATACACATTGATCAAAAATGAAGCCGTGGTGAAGGCCAAAAG
>JAHDGT010000117.1 GCA_020631675.1 Bacteroidota bacterium | reverse complement strand
AGATAGCCCATTTTGTAGGAACGGATAGCCCGGTACCCTGCCGCAGGCGGGTATGAGCCCTGATTATCAACATAAAAAAAGCCCGAATGATCATCATTAAAATGATGGTCATTCGGGCTTTGGTTTAGCTACTACGCAGAGTGCTTATTCTTTCACGGCTTTTGTCGTTTGTTGCTGACCAAATTGCGAAATCTGTATAAAGTAAACGCCAGCCGCTACATTTGACATATCTATGGTCAATTGGTTAAGCTCGGAAGAGCTATTTACTACACGCTGCTGTTTTATCAACTGCCCCAAAGTGTTATAGATGGCTACGTCTACAGGCTGATCCGGGATAGCTTGGTAGTAGATACTCAGTTGATCGGCTATAGGAACCGGAGCAATATTGATGAAAGCCAATTCTGTAGTAGCACCTCTTTGTAGATTGATCACTTCACTGTAGTCGAGTTTGCCATCATTATCTACCTGAGCGAGACGATAGTAAAGGAGTCCCATTGGAGCATTGGTATCCAAGTAAGTGTAGTTTTGTACGGTTTGACTGTTGCCAACTCCTTGTACAAAACCGATTCGCTCGAAATTGATACCATCCCAGGAGCGCTCAATGTGGAAACCGATGTTATCAGTTTCAGTGGCGGTACCCCAGCTTAACTCATTGCCATCTGCTAATACCTCTCCGTCGAATTCTAACCAAGTAACAGGAACAGTACATTGCGCTACCGAAGCCAATGCTTGGTCACAACCCAATTCTGCATCAGTAAGATTCACGTTCCAATCCGCAGAGCTTACCAAGTCAAATGGACCGAAGGTGTATGTTACACCAGGTGTAGCAACAAAACCTTCAGGAGCAATGCTACCTTCTAAACTATAGGTGATATCACTATCTAAAGTTGCCGCACCACCTAATACTTTAAGTGCCACATTGAAGGATGGGCTGGAAACATTACAAGAATAAATTTCTTCGTAAGCGATGGTCAACGGTAAGACCACGTTGAAGTTGGCACAGCTTGATGGATCGTAATCGAAACAAGCATTATCATCAGGAACGAAGTCGGCAATGTTAGTGCCTGGGAACGGCATTGTGACTGGTGCATCATTGGCGTAATTGATCCAGTAAATGCAGTACTGCCCAACGATATTCAATGCATCGAATTCATTGCCATTCGCGATTTCGAGGATGGTACCATCTGCGCGGGTCAAGAAGTAAGTCTGCGTGAAGTTGGAGTTGGCGTTATAGTCGCTCACTTCAAAAGAAATGCTTTCCGCACCACAGTGTCCGAAAAGATCGCCAACACTGACATTACCAGCTGCTGCCACACAAACGTCGCCTTCAGGTTCTAAGAACTCAACGGTTGATGCTGCGGTTTCACCCAACTTGAAGCAATCGGCATCTGTATTGCTGATGTCTGCTGCTAAGACCACTGCTGTTGAAATGTAGTATTCAACAGGTGCATAATCCACACCCAAAGTACCATCGTGTATGAAAACCCCGTCTGTGCTGAAGGCGATGATCTCTGTACAATCCGCATCCGCGCATAGTACGAAGCCGCCTACATAACCAGGTGTACTTACAGATGGGTCAGTGGTATAACTCGCCTCCACAGCCAAAAGGAACGCTGATATCCGCCATACGATACGGACTTTCCGCACCCATTGGTCGATCATCGGTCAAAGGCAATAAAGCCAAATCGCACACACCACCATTATCAGTAGGGTTACACTCAACAGGAGTAACACCACATTCAACCATTTCTAAAAGAACAGGCTCGCTCACATCCAAGCAGATCGGGAAATCCGGACAGGTTACCAGATCGCATAAGCCATCTAATAATCCTAATGCACCAGGTACATCCAATGGTCCGATCAGACCCGCTAAGAACGGATTGCCTAAAAGTTCTTCAAGTGTAGCACCACAACTTACACCTGCCACACCGAACAATCCGGCATTTGCGGGATCACAAGTGATCAGGTCAAGATAAGCTTGGTCATAGGTCAAGGCATAAATTCTGCGTGTCGTACCAATAGGCAATGCAGCACCCGTATCATCTGCCCATTCATAGCTTCCATCCGCACTAAAGCCAAGTATCAAACCTTCAGGTGTAGCCCCATCAGAAGTAATCTCTGGGTCGGAAATGATGTAGGTGTAAACAGGATCATCACCGGATAGATTCGCATTAGTAGGTATGTCTATCGAAGGAGAGCTGACCACTGTACCACCATCAAAGCATACTTCCAAACTCTCCGGCATAAGCGTACCTGCTTCTGCTGGACAGTTACAATCTTTCTCTGTACTCACTGCGGAAACAAAGCAAGAAGAATCGTCTTCACCAGTAACTGTTACCAGTACTGTTTGCGTACCATCCACATAAGTAAATGGACCAATTTGCGTAGAGCCACTTACTACACCTGTTACATCAGCCGCACCGCCATCATTGCTGATGGTATAGCTGCTATTATTCACCCCTACATCTAAGAGATCAACTTGGATGTAGAATAGCGATGGGTCGCCCGCTTCATCACAAACCGCAGTGCTTAAGATGCTTGGGTTGGTACATTCTGTATTACAGTTCAGTTCAAGTACATCACTACTGAAACCACATAATGGATCAGATTCTCCGGTAAGCGTGAAGGTGATCATTTGCGTACCATCCACATAAGTGAATGGACCAACTTGAGTGGTACCTAAACCAAGTCCGCTAATGCTCGTCGCATCCACACTATTGGTCAAGGTGTATGTCGGGTTATTCACGCCGATATTGGTGATAGTCACATCCACATAGTACGTGCTCACATCCGTTCCTTCCACACAAACAGGCAAGAAAGAAGCCGTAGGGTCACTACAAGAGCAATCTAAAGCTGTAACGGTATCACTAATGCTGCAATCAGCATTATCATTACCTGTAACGCTGATCGTCACATCACCCGCGCTATAAGCAAATGGTCCGATCTGTGTTACACCTAAGCCAGCACCAGATACACTCGCACCTCCGCCATTTAGGTTATAGCTGCTGTTTCCATCACCCATATTCGTGATATTCACATCTACGAAGTATTGACTGGTATTAGCAGGGTCACAAGAAGTAGAGAAGCTCACTTCAGGATCAATACAGCCACCACCACAGTTCTCGACCATCACACAAGTAGGTGCATCAGAAACTGCGAAGCATAAATCGTAATCCGGGCAAGCCAAAAGATCACAAAGTCCATTCAGTGCAGCTAGCGCTCCATCAATATCCAATGGTCCGATCAAGCCACCTAATAATGGATTGCTCAATAAAGTACCAAGGTCATCGCCACAGTTCACACCCGCAGTACCTAATAAGCCAGCATTGGCCGCATCACAAGTAACGGCATCTAGATAAGCTTTGTCGTAAGTGAAACCATAGATGCAACGCTCTGTACCCACTGGTAGCGGAGCCCCACTTTCGTCAGCGAAAGTATAGCTGCCATCATCGCTAAAGCCAAGGATCAAACCACCTGGTGTAGCACCGTCACTGGTCTCATTTGGATCTGTAACGATATAGCTGAATACAGGATCATAACCACCACCTTGATAGTCAGCAGGCAAGCCTAAAGAAGTTAGGGCAGGCGGAATAGCCGCATCATAACAAATCTGAGGTGCACTTGGAACTGTACCCGCATCAGCGATACAAACACAATCAGAAGCTGCTACATTATCTTGAACAGAACATGCGCTATCATCATCACCGATCACGGTCATGGTCACACTGCTTTGCGTGTAAGGGAAAGGACCAACGGTATAAGAACCTATACCCGCACCTGAAGTAGCCGTAACGCCACCGCTATTGGTGATAGAGTAGGAGTCATTACCCGCGCCCAGATCCGTAATGTCTATTTGTACATAGTAGTTTTCTGGATCCCCTTCTAAACAAACACTGCTGAATGTGACAGTTGGGTTTTCACAAGCACTATTACAATTCAGCTCAGCTACGTTTTCCGTAACAAAACAATTGTCGTCATCTTCACCGGTTAAAGTCACCTCAACACCTCCGCCAGCACCGAAGTAGAAGAACGGACCAATTTGAGTAATACCAGCAGTTGCACCCGTAATGTCCGCTAAACCGAAGTCGTTAGAAATGGTATAACTGCTATTATTCACACCCATATCCGTGATGTTCACATCAATGAAATAAGTGTTCGGGTTTTCACCCTCCACGCAGATCGCTGTGAAAGTAACCGTAGGATTACTACAAGAGCAATCTAAAGCAGCTACGGTATCACCTGTAAAGCAAGTATTGTCGTCATCACCTGTTACCGTTACCGCAACATCACCATCCGCGTAATTGAAAGGTCCGATCTGTGTAACACCAGCACCTACACCAGCAGTTACTGCGATGCCCGCATCATTAGAAATGGTAAATGAAGCATTACCTGCACCTACATTCGTGATGTCCACATCTATGAAATAGCTGAACGGATCAGCAGGGTTACAAGAAGTGCCATATTCTGCGATCGGACTGACACAGCCCTCATCACAGTTCACTACTTCAACACAAATTGGTTCTTCAACCACGTCAAAGCAAAGGGTCTGACCAGGAGGGCAAGTTAATAACTCACACAAACCATCAATAGCTGCCAAAGCACCTTGAACGTCCAATGGTCCAAGTAAACCACCTAAAGTCGGGTTGGCTAAGATAGTTGCTAAATCATCACCGCAATTCACACCCGCAACACCCAGTACACCCGCATTCGCAGGATCACAAGTGATCAGGTCCAAATAAGCCTTGTCATAAGTGAATGCCCATAAGCATCTTTCTGTGCCTAGTGGTAGAGGCGCGCCTGTTTCATCTTCAAAACTGACCTCACCCGTATCAGAGAAACCTAAGATCAAGCCACCAGGAGCAGCACCGCCTCCATCATCCGTTGGATCTGTAATGATGTAGGTAAAGAATGGATCATCGCCACCACCTACATAATCAGTAGGGGTACCGAGCGGACCGAAAGTCGATGGTGTAGCTGCATCATAGCAAGCATCTGTTGTTTCATAAACAGGATTACCTGTGAAGGCAGGGCAGTTACAATCTTTTTCTGTTACGATTTCTTGGATCAAGCAGTTGGAATCGTCTTCACCCGTAACCGTTACGGTCACTGTTTGTGTGCCATCCACATAAGCGAAAGGACCTAATTGGGTCACACCCAATCCAGCGCCACTTACGCTTGAACCACCACCATCTACAGTATAACTGCCGTTACCATCACCCATGTCTGTAATGTCAACAGAGATGAAGTATTGACTTGGATCTGCACCACAGCTTGCATAGAAGAAGGCACTTGGGTTATCGCAACTGAGGTCACAATCTTTCTCTAATATCGCTTCTGTCACGAAACAGCTGGCGTCACTTTCACCCGTTACGGTGATGTTCACACTTTGGGTACCATCTACATAAACAAACGGACCAACACTATAGGTACCAACACCAGCAGCAGCGGTTGCGCTTAAGCCCGCATCATTGCTAATGGTATAACTGCTTTCGTTCTGACCTAAAGCACTAATAGTTACATCTATATAGTATTCTGTTACCGGGCCAGTGCCTGAACAAACCGCTAAGTAAGAAACCGTAGGGTTCGTACAGCTACAATCTAATGCGGTAACCGACTCAGAAATGAAACAAGTATTGTCTTCATCACCTGTTATAGTAATGCTTACATCTCCTGTTGCATAGCTGAATGGACCCGCTTGGTAGATGCCTGCGGCTGTTGCTGTTAGGGTAGTGGCATCATGACTATTGCTGATCGTATAAGTGGTATTACCAGCACCGAAATTATTCAAGTCAACATCTACGAAATAAGTGCTAAAGTCATCCGCATTACAAGAAGTGGAGTAAGTCGCGATCGGGTTCACGCAGCCTTCATCACAGTTGGCTACCTCCACACAAATAGGTGTCGGATTCAAGTCGAAACAAAGTGGGTCCGGCGGACAAGCTAATACGCTACATAAGCCATCTAAAGCAGCTAATGCGCCATTTACATCTAATGGACCGATCAAAGAACCCAATAAAGGATTACTTAATAAAGTACCTAAATCATCACCACAAAGAACACCAGCAGTCCCTAGTAAACCCGCATTCGCAGGATCACAGGTCACGGCATCTAAGTAAGCTTTATCATAAGTAAAGGCATAGAAGCAACGCTGTGTACCAATAGGCAATGGTGCCCCCGTTTCATCTTCGAAAGTATAGCTGCCATCATCACTAAAGCCAAGCAATAATCCGTCAGGAGCAGCCCCTCCGCCATCATCATTAGGATCAGTAACGATGTAGGCGAATTGTGGGTCGGCGCCACCGCCTACATAATCACTTGGGGTGCCTAGTGGGCCATAAGTAGGAGCAGTTGCCACATCAAAACAAGCTTCTTCGCCTAAGCTCACTGGGTTACCTGCCACAGCTGGGCAGTTACAGTCTTTTTCACTAACGGGGCCAAGAATAGAACAACTTGGATCTTGCTCACCACTAATGGTCACAGAAACAGTTGTTCCGTCGCCAACATAAGTGAATGGTCCAATTTGAGTAACGCCCATTACAGCACCACTCACACTTGCCGCACCACCATCATTTGAAATGCTATAGCTGGTGTTTCCATCACCCATATCGGTAATGTTCACATCAATGAAGTACTGACTTAGATCTGTACCACAAGTAGCTGTGAAAGTAGCTTCAGGAACGGTACAAACACATTCCACCACTTCTACACAGAAAGGAGCATCTACTACATCCAAGCAGAACTCAAAGCCTTCAGGACAAGTCGCGAATTCACATAATCCAGTTAAAGCTGCTAAGGCACCATCAACATCTAAGTTTCCTAAAAGTGGACCAAGAGCAGTAAATAATGTCGCTAAGTCATCACCCGGAGAAACACCGAATGTGCCCAATAAGCTGGCATTTGCAGTAACGATCTCATCCAATTGAGCTTGATCATAAACTACACCGGTTAAACATCTTGATGAGCCGATAGGTAAAGCTGCTCCTGTCTCATCAGCGAAGGTATAACTACCGTCCGCGCTAAAGCCAACGATCAGTCCACCTGGCGCATCGCCGCCACCATCATCATTTGGATCCGTAACGATATAAGTATAAGTCAGATCAACAGCCGTAGGAGAACCTGCATCCGCTGGTATGCCGATCGCATCAATAGCAGCAGGTGTTGCCGCATCATAACATATAGTAGGTAGGGGTGCGACTGGATTACCCGCCTCTGCCTCACAAGGAGGAACCTCGCAATCTTTAATGCCAAATATCGTGTCTTGAACACAACCGAAATCATCTTGAATGATGAAAGCGAATTCAGTATCCTCCGCGATAATATCAGTCAACTGATTCGGTGAGTCAGGAGAAACATCATAACCAGTCCCACTTCCACCAATTGCATCAGTTACATCAAAAACGAGTTTGTCTGTTTCACAATCATAAACAACTGTAGCGCCAGTAACTTCCTCGTATAAGGTTACTTTAACCGAGTCCACATTCGTACATAAGGTGACATCATCAGTAGCAACAATATAGTAGTAAGAGATACCAGGGACAGGTATTTGAGCACTTGGGTCATCATCCGCAGGTGTGCCATCACCATCTAAAAGGGTACCTCCATTTTCAGGTGTCGCACCAGAATACCATTCAAAAGATAAGCTCGTTATAGCACTCAGATCGGCTTCAAAAGCGGTCAAGTCTAAAGGAACATCTTCCGCACAAAGTACAGGTGTTGGCAAGGGTAGGTTGAACTCAGGTAAATCAAACAAAGAATAGCTGAATGATATATTTTGACTACAAGTTGTTTCTGTAGAAGTGAAAACCAGTACATAGGTATCTCCATCAACCGGCACTTGTGCCAATGGGTCATCATTGACAGCTACACCACCTTCATCTCCATCACCATCTAATACAACTGTAGCTGGAGTAGATAGAGCGTTTGAACGTGTCCATACGAATGTACCGTCCTCAGTTGTGATATCTGGTTCTACAAGTGATAAATCAACCATAGTGCCCGGACAAATTTCTTCTAAAACAGGAGCGGTCAATGAAGGCAACTCTTGCACCGTATAGGATACGCTACCTGTTTTTGAACAGCCATTTTGATCCGTGAAAGTGACATAGTATGTATCTCCATCAGCTGGAGTGATCAGAATGTCGCCATTTCCATCAACAGCGATCGGAGCACCTCCCATAAATGGATCCCCATCAAACCACTACCTGGGTCTGTATTAAGGTCTGCTTCATTATCCGTCAGATCAACTTCATCTCCGGCACAGATAACAGGTAGGGCATTTAATAAAACGGGTAGAGAATTATACTCAGCTGAGAAGCAAATGGTATTCGTACAATTCGGATTAATATTAGAGCGGAATTCCGCACAGTATGGCTCAGAACCCAGTGGAGTAACATTAGCAGGGTTAGTAATAAGCGCACCTCCATCATTAGGGTCGCCAACATACCATGTAAAGGAACCTGGATCTGAGGTGATCTGACCTTCATAAAGTGTTAAGTCGAATGAACTACCTTGACAGATCGGAATCAATACAGGCGGATTTAGAAGCGGTAAAGGCTCTACCACAAAGCTTATCGTTTCTTGAACGCTACAAGACGCATTGTCATTTAAAGCGAAAACTAAGTAGTAGTTCTGCCCTTCAATAGGAAGTAAATTAACGATGTCAGCAACAGGAACTCCTCCATTTGCTGGGTCATCATCATACCACACGAATTCACCCTCCGCATCTGGTGGAATAGAGACAGAACTATAGTCGTTCAAGTTAACCGTTTCACCTTCACACAAAGGGGTAGGAGCAGGATTAATGCTTGTCATATTGATAGCGGGAAGTAAATGAACGACAGCAGGTGCGCCCATTACCCCACAACTATTACAAGCAAATGGGAAGCTATAGTTACCACCTACTTGCTCTACAGTGATGTCCCAATCTAAATTCATGGTCTGAACACCAACAATAGGTGGGTTCACCATTATGATATTGAAACTTTCACCACTCACGTCTCCAGTCCAACCATTTTGAGAATAACATTGAGGGTCACAAGTGAATCCTAAAAATCCTTCATCACAAGAATCATGAATGTCGTCAATATTAGGGAAGTTGGAGTATAAACCACCGGGTAGTTCAATGCCGAAGAAAGTTTCTTGTAAAGGTTCTTGCCCATCTGTGGTCACATCTTCCACACACACTCTGATATCATATTGCGTGGCACCTTCGCAATAAGGTAAATTCGGAATAGTAATGATACCACCGCCGATCTCAGGATCAATGGAAAAAGCAGCTGGTGTTGGGGCACTGAATGTACCAGCATCAGAATGGAATACCCCATTCGTTGTTGCAAAAGAAGTGAAAGGTGTGAAATAATAGGTGTTACCCGCGGTCAGTACACTATTGTCATTGGTATAACTCAAACTTGGAGAAACAGTACCAGGTGCCGCATAGGGACCTTGGATGTCAATGGATGCGGCCAACAAAGCACTTAAGTCAGCAAAATTCGTAGGAGGTTGAACCGTAACCGCAACACCTACTTCAAAACCCGGACTGGTGGTCAAGGCACCAAGATTAGAGATTTCAAAAGCATCACCAAAGCAGACATATTGTTCGGTTGTGGTCCCGTTGCCGGGTGTGTCAACACATTGGAAACAAGCAATGTCAACAGATCCGCTGGCTTGGCAAGATGCGGGTGCACCACTAACCCCAATATTATAGTTCACGGTAACACTTTCCCCTTCATTAGGGTCTGCGGCACCACCTAAATCAACTACTAAGTCTCCGCAATTGTCAATGGGCTGCACACTACAGCCTCCATTGACGAAGGTATAGTCTACACCATACTGCGGTTCCGGGTAAACCATTATTGGGTCAATGTCCAGAGAACCAGTTCCCAAAACACCACCATTCAAGCACGTCATTTCAACACTGAAAATGAATTCCTCCGCTGCACAATTCGTAGAGGTTAAAGGGGTATGGTTATGAGTGATTCCATTCGCATAAGGTATGGCAACGCCATTTTCATACCATTGTAAAGTGTAGTCAGCGTTGATAGTCCCACCACTAACATTAGCAATAAGCAGAACAGGGTCACCAGAACAAGGAGTCGGATTACTTATGGTCGCATTGCTTAATGTAGGGCAATCATCACAGTTCTCGAAGAAGTTTCCTAAGTTGATGTTACAACCCGGATCATTAGCATTGACTAATTTGATGTTTACTGGTCCGTCTAGCGCGGAGAAAGGACCAACAATATAACTGCCTGTAGCTGTAACCGAGCTAAAAGCACCTTGAGAAGGTTGTATTTCTAAGCTCGGCGAATCTCCTAAGTCGTTTACCGTAAGCGTCACTTGGAAACTATTCCCACCTCCTGCACAGCCAACCGATGTGCTTACATCAGCTAATGTACAATCACTCAAACAAGTAACAGCCGGGTTTAACTCATAAGTACAAGCACCTCCACTGGAAACGATAATACTCGCATTAGCGCCATTATCACCAGAAGAGTAATTAATCGAATTACTGCCAGCCACACCATTAATAGTGAAATTCGGACAAAGATCTGAAGAGGCGATGATCTGACAATCAGGGTCATTGATGAAAGAGGTATTATCAACAGAAATACCACTTGGGTCGATCTCTGGGTAAAGCGTAACATCTATCGTCTGACCACTGACCACATTCGAGCCATCATTGGTACAAGTGATCGAAAGATTGTAGGTCAAATTAATTGGATCACAAGTTGTATTCGTCGCAATAACCTCTGGGTTAGCTTCTGTACTACTGAATCCATTCGGACCGGTCCAGTTGTAAGTGACATTGGGTGCTCCAGCTGGATCCAGCGTAGCTGATAAATTGAAAGGCTCGCCAGAACAAGC
>JAHDGT010000116.1 GCA_020631675.1 Bacteroidota bacterium | reverse complement strand
TAAGCGTTCCTACTTGTGAACCACCGACCAACTTGCATATCACATGCGTAACAGATAACTCCGCCTACCTGAATTGGGAGCATGTTTTGCCTTCTTCTGATTTTGTATTGTCTTACCGTGAGCAAGGAAGTGTGGTTTGGAATACCTCCATTTATGTCGATCAAGAGAGCAGTTACTTTTTAAGCGATTTAGAGCCTGCTACTAGCTATGAGTTCAGATTGAAAACCGACTGCTGTTTTGTAACGGCTAATAGTACATTTTCAGAATACTTTGCTTTTACGACACTGCCGGTTAACGCACTCTCAGCTGAAGTAGTTTCGGGAAATGCATCATTCCATATGGATGACCCTAATTTAATGACCATCTGTGAAGGGGAGGAAGTGGAACTCAGACCCTCCTTGTTCGATTTACTTCCAGAAACGGCTATCCGTTGCTATGAGTGGCATCGCAGTGCATCAGGAGCTGGCTCATGGAATAATTTGGTTCCTTCGGATGGGGTGCTGCCTGCTCACACAATAGAGGAGGCGATCGTCACTGCTACTTTTGGTTTTTACAAAATCATAGCGAATACCTTTGATGGCTGTTCTTATGAATTTGAATTTGAAATAGTGCCATCAACTGACGAACCTGTTTTGAGCATTGGCGACGAGTTTTGCCAAGGGGAAACAGAAATTTTTGTACATGGAAATCTATCTGAAGTGATCGCCTATAAAGCAGATGCTCCTGATGAAGCTCTTGATATAGATTATGTACTACAAGCGGAGGAAGATGATGAAGTACGCATTATCGCACGTACCACAGGTAACTATATCATAGAGTTCACGAGCAGTGATGGCTGTACATATATACTTGAGCAGTTCTTGGAGATTCAAGCGCCACCACCTCCTACTGCTGTGGTTTTGGAGAGCGGATGTGGTCTGGCTACTTTAGTGGCTACTGATTTAGGCATTGGGTATGCTGCGGATTGGATTGACGAGAATGGATCACCGATCAATGCATCAAATGATTTAATCGTTGATGCGCCCGGAAACTATACATTGGTTAGTTACTACCAAACTTTAGAGGATTGTTTGACCTATACCACCATTGAAGTGACTGAAGAAGATCTATATGGTTTTGATATGTTAAATGGTTGGACGGTAAGTGGTACAGAAGTATGGAGTCCGGACACAGGCATGGAAGCCACAGTGGTTAAAGGGGAGCTACTCATACCAATGGGCGCGAAACTCATTATTGAAGATGCGGTCGTACAGTTCTATGATCTGGACTCTAAAATCACAGTGGACCCTGGTGGAGTATTGGAAGTTGTTAACAGCAGTTTAGAAGGCTACACATGTCATGCGAGATGGGGTGGGGTTCAAGTATTGGGTTCGGATATGCCTCATCCTGACAGTGAATACACGATGCTTTTCGGCAGCTCGACTTATCATGGCATCGCGCGTTTTGAAGAAGCGACCATCAAAAATGCTTTAATAGGGGTCAGTAATGCTGCTTGGGATTATCCGAATTATGATGATTTCAGTGATGTGGGAGGCATCATTCGAGTAACGGACGCTACGGTGATCGAGAGAAATAATATAGGGATTCGCTTGTTCCCGATGGCGCAAGTGGATAAATCATTGATAGAAGAAACCGTTTTCATGCTCAATGCTCCCCTTGTGCCAGTGAGTACACCTCCTACAGGGAATTTAACGATCGGACTTTTGGCTCAGCAACATAAGCTGGTCAATCCACTGCGGTTCAATAAGTTCATTGGAGAAGAAAGCGATATAAATAGCATTGAAAGAACCTTGGGTATTATGAGCAGGCGATCCACTTTATTCGTTGGTCAGGGAACGGGGAATACCTTTGAGAACTTGGAACAAGCCGTGATGGCTAATGGTGATGATGGCTATTTGATAGGTGTGAGCGGCAATGTGTTCCGCAATAATAAAAAGGCATTGAGCCTTCGAGGAGGGATCCTTGGGTCGATCACTGATAATTCATTCGAGCAAATCGCCCATGGCGTTTCAGCGGATGATGTGGCTTATGGCGTTTACATGAAAAACTGTTCGGGTTTTCACATCGCTGAAAACGAATTTCATACAGAATATGAAGCCTTCAATTATGGGTGCATTATTCAGAATAGCGGTGAAACGACAAGCGTTGGAACAGGAATGACACCTACTAAAGGCGAGGCTGTGTTTTTACCTGCTGAGGATAGTGCGACTGACAACCCTTCCTATTTAGTATCGAACTACTTCGGACGAGGATTCAACGTGGGGGTGGAGTTCAAAGGGAATAATAAACAGCTGGTCGTGGATTGTAACGTCCATGAAGGAGGAACGAAGATCGACTGGTTGATAACGAAAGATCCGGCACTGTCCTTTGCGAGCATGAGCGGTCTGATGGATCAAGGGGCTTGCGATCTTGTAAATGCATCTTTATCCAGAAGAAATGAATTTATCAGTGTGGGGGATGTGGATACGAATTATGACCTATTCGTTGCAGACGATATTACTCAAAACTTATACTATGATCACCAGCTTGGCTTCGGCCCGTCTTTGATCA
This sequence comes from Bacteroidota bacterium, assembly GCA_020631675.1. GTDB lineage: Bacteria > Bacteroidota > Bacteroidia > Chitinophagales > UBA2359 > JAHDGT01. Next base: position 8,348 of record JAHDGT010000116.1, on the reverse strand, counting down.
ATGAGAAGGTGATCGTAGAGGAATGCGTAGTCGTTTCTGATGAGGGTGCTTGTTCGGGTTATGCGGTATACAACAGCTTGAATTTAAGAGCTGCCGACAACTGGGCCGCGAAGCGTGATGAAATAGTATGTGCAGCGCAAAACGGACAAAATATCATATGCCTTGAACAGGAGGAAAGTGGAGATTGGACGATAGACGATAACTTATCGGAAATAATAACGCAGGCACATGACTCGTATAGGAATAAATCAAAAGAAGGGACTGTTGACTTTCCGTTGCTGATGGAGTGGAAGCTGTATCCGAATCCGACCACAGAATGGGTGTTCTTAGAGTTGAGCAATAAACTGGATGAAGGTTTTAGTTGGTATGTGTATGATACACAAGCCCGCTTGTTAAAAACGGGGCAGACCGATACCAATTCCCAAGCCTTGGATGTTTCTGAACTGACGAGTGGGACTTACTATTTAGAATTACGAGCACAAAGTGGCTGGAGAGATAGCCGTCCTTTTGTGATCGTGAGGTAAGCATATGCAAAAGACTTCGCACCAGGGATAGGAGCGGTATGAGGTAGCCCCAAATGCTATTGAGCGGCGGGCTGGCGGGGCGGCCCAGAGGTAGCCACCGCCAGCCCTGCCAGCGAAAAGCATTTGGGGCTGCCGAATTTAGTGGATAGCCCGACCCACAACGGCTGTACCCGTATGCGCTAGCGAGGAGTACAGTTGTTGTGGGGGTGCCCTGAATATGATTCAGCATGTGGTACGAATACTCCTCTCCTATGATGGATTTTTTTGTAGGTTCTACAACCTTTTATACGTTCAGGCAACCCTTTTGCTTGTAAGGCCGTTCCAATTGACGTATTTTGTTATGAACTGATGTTCTTAGCATAAGAAGAACGATTTTCGTTTAACAGCTTTCGCGCTTCTTCGCATTTTCCCGTATGAAATTATTCAAACGTACACCCCCAGATGCCGAACACCGCATGATCAGTGGTTGTGTGAGTGGCGACCGGCAACAGCAAAAATTGCTTTATGAGCAGTTTTATGGGAAGATGATGTCTGTTTGTATGCGCTATACGGACAGTAGAGAGGAAGCAAGAGATGTGTTGAACGTTGGTTTTATGAAAGTGTTTCAAAATATTGGTCGTTATCAGCCCAGCCATTCTTTAGAGAGTTGGGTCAGGAGGATCATGATCAATACATCTATCGATCACTACCGTAAGAATAAAAAGCACCGCCATCATCTGGAGGTGGAACATGCTTATGGAGAGTTTGATCGCTCTGTGGTGTCACCGGTTTCGAGACTTTCCGAAGAGGAGATCATGGGTATGGTACAGAACTTGTCACCAGCCTATAGAACTGTTTTCAGTTTGTATGTCTTGGAAGGTTTTAACCACCGCGAGATCGCTGAGCGTTTAGGTATCAGTGAGGGCACTTCTAAATCTAATTTGGCTAAAGCACGAGGCAAATTGCAACGTATGCTGGCGGAGGAATTAGAGTATGATCGTTCACCAAAGCGCAGATAGAAGCTTTTGCTTTTTTTACATGCTTTGTTTTTATTCATTTTTTACGTCTTTTTTAAGCTATCATGGCCAATCAAGATCATCACATCGACCGGATCGTACGTGACGCCTTGGAAGGATATGAGCCTTCATTCAATGCCGAAGATTGGCTGCTCATGGAGCAGCAGTTGGACGAGGTGGACGCAGGGGATACCATTGTGCTTTCACTGAATCGGAATTGGGCGAGGCTTACCGCTGCGGCGGTGATTCTTCTGGTGGCATTTACCGGTTGGTGGGCTATTGATAATAGTAATAGTCAACTAATAAACAGGGTGGAGACCGTTGCCAGTGCTGATGCTGATGCTCATGCTGATACACGAGCGAATGTTTCTGCTAAAGAGAAAGTATTGATTCCGGACGCAGTAGCGGAAACGAATCATGCATCGGCTTTGGCTGAACATACCTCAGCTGAATCCGGAGAATTATCTAATAAGCCTGCTGTTCAGACTAAGGTCGGAAATACTTCCGCAACTGCTACAGAGCAGCTTGCTGCTTCTAATGCGGTTGAAGTTACCCAGCAGAATGGTACAAGCATTTTGCCTATTGATCAAAACAATACAATCTTAATTGCTAAGGATACTCGTCCTACAGCCTTTGATAATGAAGGAGCTATCTCACCGATGAGTATAGCTTCTACAGTTACAACTGACGTTGCTGAGTTTTCAGCAAATGCGAACTCTTTTGATGGTGGAGCGGATATTGGTGTTGGAAAATACAATTCAGCTGTAGTAGTTGCTCCTTATGGTAAAGCGCATTCTATTGCCAAATCTTTAGCCACTGTTACAACTGCTGAAAATCGCTTTCCATTCGGAAGAACTAATACTGCTATCCAGAACATCAATCCAATGATGTTGACGGCTTTGGATAATGCTGCGCCTAAAGCGGTTAAATTACCATTGTACAGTACGACCATCCTTCCACCTGATGTGCCATCGACTAAGATGATCAAGGGGCAAATCGCTTCTATCGGAACTTCTGTGGTAGCTGATGCCAATTTTGTCAATAACGATGTGGTATTGAAAGGAGGTTATGGTGTTGGGGTAAATGTAGACTGGCGTTTTGCCGATCATTGGAGTGTTGAGTCTGGTGTATACTATGCGAAGAAAAGTTTTGACCGGATTTCTAATAAGAGGAGTGCGGATGGAGATGTAATAGAATTGGTACAATATATAGCTACCGCTGAAGAACATGTGCAAGTTAGTTTGGTAGAGATTCCTTTATTGGTCAATTATCATTTTAAAAGCACAGGCAAAGTACAGCCTTATATCGGAGCGGGGATGTCCGCTTATCAGATGCAGCATGAAACGCTACCTTCCAAGCCCTATATGGACATCGCGCATGTTCAAGGCGGAACTAAGTTGGCCTTTAACGATAAGTGGTCCATGTTATTGGGCGCACAATTCAAGGCCAGTTTAACCAAACACCAATACGACCGTGATGAGGCGAAGTCTGCTGATCATAATGAAAAGCGTCTTTATTCAATAGGCAGTAGATTGGGACTAATGTATTCTTTGTAAAAAACTTGTTTGAACTAGCTCTGCTACAATTAGACATTATATGTACCCCCTGTGCTTTCTTTTAAGGAAAGCGCAGGGGTTTTGTATTTTAGCGCAAACTATGCCTTACCCAATAAAGAAAAAAGGATGTACCACCTAATGAATATTTGCTTGAGCTTTTCTTTCTGCTGTATGATCATGCTCTCAAATCAATGCGGAAAAGGACAGCAGGAGACTTGCATTGATAAATCGAAGATCACGAAAGCTCCTTGTACAAAGATCTATAAGCCGGTATGTGGCTGCGACGGGAAGACCTATGGAAACGAGTGTATGGCGAAAAACAATGGGTTATTGGCTTGGGAAATGGGCAAGTGTAAATCAGAAGGTGGAAAGGAGAAAGCAAATGAACTGGATAGGGGAGACCTTAAAAGTGAAGACTCAGGTAAAGAATTATTACCAACAAAATCTGATGAACAGCTTAATGCTAAAGAGGAAAACCGACCGACACCCGACAATAAGCAAGCAGGAGATTGTATCAATCCCGCTCAAATAAATCCTAACGGGATTTGTGCGATGATCTATAAACCGGTTTGCGGCTGCGATGGTAAGACTTACTCTAATGCCTGTAAAGCCAAAAACAATGGTGTGACTAAATGGACCGAAGGGAAATGTGAGGATAAGGAAAAAGAGGGTGCACCTTCATTAGATTAATGCTTCGCCCTCACAAGCCGCTATCCGTTGCTTGTAAAAAGCGGATGGTATCTCAGCATGCAAGGCTTTATACATTTGATGACATAGTACTCTTGCTTCTGGTTCTTTTGTGATTTCCCATAGAGCGAATTGAACATCTGCTACCCTATATAAATGCTCTTGGACGGAAGGATGTTCGCTAAGTTGTTGAATACAGTTCAACGCTTCTTCAGTTTGCCCGCGATGATATAATAAACGTCCTTTCAATATCTCACCGAAGATAGGTATGGGGGTCAATTCATAGAAAAGCTGCAAATTATACCAAGATTGCTCATAATCTTCCATTGAGTAGTAGGCTTGAGCGATCAATAAATAGAGCTTATACGCATAACCCGCATGTTCTATCAATTCACACTCCCCAATGGCGGTTTGATAGGCTTCAATGGCTTCTTCGTAGGCTAAAGCCCCTGCGTGTATGCGCCCTATCAACATATAATTATTGATTTTAGCGATAGGGTTCTCTGCCTTTTGTAATAATAACATTCGCTTTTCCGCATAGTGCATAGCTTGCTCCGTATCCCCTTTTTCAAGATAGAGGTTCGCCAAGTTGATCAATGCGGAAAAATGAGTGTTCCGAACGTACTTTGTCCCTTGAGATTTTACTTCTTCTAACTGCTCTAAAAATAGCTCCTCTGCCTTATCGAAGTTGCCGATGTTTTTATGAGATATACCGATATTGCCTTTTGCTATTATACCGCCTTTTTTATCGTTAATGATAAGGCAAAGTGCTATCGAATCTTTGTAGTTCTTAATCGCTTTAAGAAACTCCCCTTTAGCAAATAGCACATTACCAATGGTATTGTATGCCTGACTAAGACCGTGGCGGTCATTTATGTCATTACAAAGCTTCCACTTTTCCTTATAGTGTTCAAGGGCTTTTGTATAGTTTTCATAGTAAAACTGAATGTCTCCTAAGCCACCCAGGATTTTGATCAGGAGATTTGTTTTCTCTCCAAAAGTTAAATGTTCTAATAACGCCAATGCACTATTGTAATGCTGTTCGGCAAGTTTGTAGTGACCGCGATTGCGGTGTGTTTTGGCAATGCCTATTGTGGCATTGATATATTCAGCACGAACATCAATGCGATTCTTTTCACGAAGGACGATATTGAAGCGGTCTAAAGCCTTTTCATAAGAGAATAGCTGAAGTCTTGCATAGCCAATAAGCGTATGTAACTGCGCGATAAGCGAGGATAAGCCGATTGATTTTTCTCTTAAGTACGCTTCGGCTCTTAAGTATAGTGCCAAAGCCTCCTCGATATTAAAGTTCAATTCATGGGCTTGCCCTTTTCCGATCAGAGCTTTCAGTTTGACCTGCTCGGCAAGTCGGTCTCCGTCTTTTGTGTTAGCCAGCCGTATGGCGTTGTCAAAGTAAGTGATCGTAGAGCTACTCTGATAATCTGTGAAAGCATGCTGCCCTGCTTTCAGCCAAAACATCATACTTTCATTCCATTGCTTTCCTAATTCATAATGATGCGCTACTTCGGCAAAATGCGCAGGTGATTTTTCACCATAATACTGAGCCATGCTCTTGGCTATTTCTTCATGGGTGACGGTTTTGTAGTAATTCAATTGGCGGTCGTAGGCCACCTGTCTGAGTAAAGACTGTCTGAAGTAGCACATTTCCTCACTAATACGCCATATTCTGGAACGTACTCCTTCCTCTAAGGTCTCTTTTATATCGGGCTTTTGTAAATAATGCCCTAAGAAGCCAATATCGAACACCTCGCCAATAATAGCCGTTAACTTAACCAACTTTACAATGTGAGCCGGAAGTCGGTCGATCCTGCTACCAAGCAGTGCGGTGATATCAGAGGGCAATTTATCTAATTGCTCCAATGCGTCACCTCCTATCAGGTCCGCTTCTGATTCTAATAAAAAGAAAATCAACTGCTCGGCGAAGAATGGGTTGCCCTTGCTCAGTTTATAGATTTTATCGGTAACATCCGAATGCACCTTTTCCCCTAAATGAGCTTTTGCCAAAAGTAGAACAGCTTCTTCTGGCAAAGTAGACAGTTCAAGAGAACTATGTGATAATTTTTGGTGGATAGGAGCTGGTAAAACAGGCATATCTCCCTTCTCTCCATATCTTGAAGTACACAATAGCAAGATGGGAAGTCGTTGTACACTATGTATCAATTGTTCCAAAACCCATGCGCTTTCTTTGCGCATGGCACTAAGATCTTCAATTTCAATGATCAATGGCTGATGAATGCAAAGCAGCTTGATCAAGCTATTCAGAATGTTGAAAAGAGCTACCCGATTGTATAAATAAGTCGCATCATCTTTTAATGTGAAGTTGTCAACTGATAAGATCCGCATTAAGTGGGGAATCACCTGCTGAAAAGCATCCAAAGCTTGCTCAAAAGCAGAAAGTAACCGCTCGTCAGAACGTTTTAGAATATCTCTTTGTAATTTCTGTTGGAATGATTTCCATTTAGTAGAAAAAACGGACTCGTTCCAGTTTTGCCTTTTCATGCCCACCAGGTCCAATACAAAATCTTTCAAAATGGCGAAAGATTGTACTCCAGAACTGTTTTGAGGTGCATGTATCCAATAGCGACTCCCTTTGTACGTCTGCATCCATTCATAGGCTGTCCGACTTTTACCTATTCCTCCTTCACCGTAGAGGTAAAAAACTTCCACACTAGAGGAAGAAATCATCTTTGAGAATGCGGACTCTAAAGTATCAAGCACTTCAGCCCGACCAATAAAGGGAGAGCGTAAAGAGAAAAATCGATCATTCGATTCCTTTAGACCTTCACATCGATAAGTAGAAACGGGTACCAGAATGTTTTTGTACTTCTTTAAACCCACATCCGTAAACTCGAAGCCTCCTGTGAACACATCCTTGGTCAACCATACTTCATTTTCCCCGGCAGCTGTCATTAATCGAGCTGCTAAATTTACTGATTGACCGATAACGGTATAATAGGAACGTTGAAGCCCCCCGATATAACCAGCATAAGCCCTGCCTTTATTCACACCCACTTTAATGCTTATATCATTAAACTCAGCTTCGTACATTACCGCTTTTTGCAATGCCATGCTAAACGTCAATGCCTGTTTCATGCTGTTTTCAATGGCATATGGCGCACCGAACAAACAAAAGAATACTCCACCCTTATCGCCGAATTCCAAATTATTCAAACTACCATGATGTGCCGCCAATAAAGAAAGTACTTTCTTGCAAAGTAAATCGAGACTTGAACTAGCATCAACCCCGGCAATAGATATGAATACAGAGACGATCTCTTTATACTCGCCCTCTGTAAGTGTAGATTCTCTAACAGATAAAAACGCCTTGTAGGCAACACTTTCACTCAAAGAACTTTCAGATAAAAGCAGATTTAGTAATTCGAAACTCATCCACCCTTCAGCTAAATTGTCAAGGTCAACAGAAGGGTTTCTATCATCAATAATGATTTTGCCATTTCTAGACTTTCGTAATAATTCCGCACATTTTTCTATACCTCTTCCCCTAAAATAATACGCAGCTTCACAAACTTCTGATCCGAGCTCTTGGAAACGGTCTTTTAATAAATGAACGATTCCCCACTCAATAAAACCAGAAGCCAAAGCTAATCCTAACCCTAATTCTAACTCAATATTACTGTTAGTAGATAAGGCTTTAAGTCTTTTTTGTAAAACCTCGAATTCACTTTCTATCATCAAGCTACTGTCCAATGCCGAGCTTATTGGGATATCTTGCTCACTTCTTGTTGGAAAAAGCGCTGTGAAACCATCACCAGTGAAATTAGTGATGAAACCATTATTACTGTAAACCGCTTGGACTAGAGGTCTGAAAAAATCATTTAAAAAGCTAGACAAAGCAGCATTTCCTTCATCTTCCTCATTTAAAGCAAATAACTCGCTGATTCTTGAAAAAGAATGAATATCTACCATCAAAACGATTGCATGGAACATCCCGCCTGACAATTCCAAATCGTAAGCGCGCTGTATGAATTTAGGTACAGATGAACGCATTGAGGGGAAATAAAAAATGGTTGAAACAACTCCAATATAATAACTTAAAATCTAGTGTCAGCTTTTGATCAGTATTTTTGTGAAACTCCTAAAATTAACTCCTCATTTTAAACTACCTCTCAATGCGTATCGTTTGGGCACGCCCCAGCTTAAAAAGAACGATTGGGTCAATGAATAGACGGTCCTGTATAGGTATGAGTCAATTTTAGCAGCAAGTGATCATTTCATATGCCTTTTTAAGCTGGGGCCGGGCTATCCGTTAAAATTCAGCCGCCGCCTGCTGCTTCAGGGCAGGCTTAAAAATGGCTACCTCTGGGCCGCCTTTTTAAGCCGCCCTTCAGGGCGCATTCGTCGGCTTCATTACCACTACTATCCCTCGTGCGAGAAATCAAATCTAAAATTCTTTGAAAAAAACGCGAAAAATGAGTGACTTTTTCACAGACTAAAAGAACAACAAAACTTTCTCATTACATTACTAACTTGAATAGGTAGAAGTCATGCTTTTTCTTTCAAACCATTAATGAATTTCATTTGCGTTTTTTGAAAAACACAATAGA
>JAHDGT010000115.1 GCA_020631675.1 Bacteroidota bacterium | reverse complement strand
CGCCTATTGCGGGGGCGGCCCAGAGGTAGCCACCGCAATAGGCAGCAACGAACCGCCAGGCAGTGCGCTTAATAAGAACGGATAGCCCGACCCGAAGTAAAAAGGCGGTACAAAGCTGTGGTTAGCACAAGCTTTGTACCGCCTTTTTGCGTAGGGACGCGCCCTGAATCAACTAATTAAAAAAAATCAAGAAGTTCCTAAAACGGCTTTGTAGGACTTGATCATTTCATAGCTTCCGAATAGAACACCTACATAGAAAAGGTTTCCTAAGAGGGTGGAACGGAAGAATGGTATGGCTAAGGTGTAGCATTCAACTAAACCCGCGAAGGTATAGGTGTAGCCTCCCATTGCCCAAACGCCGAAGTTGGTGACGATAAAGAACAAGATGGACCCCGCAATAGCTGATAGGGGTACATTTATAATGTTGATTCTGCCTCTTAAGCCGCTGCCGATCAATACCATTAACAAATAGCTGAAGTATACGATCGGGAGCAAAGTGTGATAGCCGGGCCATTCAGAGCCGCCTAATACGTACTGTAAGTGTAGGATGGAATCTGTAGCGAACATGGCCGCTACAGGTACCAATAGTGCCCATTTCAGGGAGCGGAAATATGCTCCTGCGAATAGGGCCAAGGCACCTACGGGTACGAAATTATAGGGTGCGGGCAACCAAAGCCTTGCCAGAAAAGTAAGGGCGATGGCGGCTAACACTAAAGCGATCAATGTATTGCGTTGTATGTTCTTGTTCTTGCTCATGCTAAGTATCCGACTTTGATTAAATACCACTACGCGAATTTAACCAAATTAGATCAAGCTGCACATATCTGAATCAGCTTAACTTAAAACTCTTCGTAAATGCTGATCAGGGTGTTTTCAACACAGCTGCCCTTAGCGCAACTGGGTCCACTTGGAAAGCTGTTTTGCTGTTGGTTAGCACCTTGCTGGTAATTGACTTTGTTAGCGGGTACATTATTATATAAATTGCCGCTGGGAGTCATGCCACTAGGTTGTCGGTAGGGCGTATTATTAGTAGGTTGCTGCTGATACCGCTGCTGCTGTTGGTAAGCAGGTGCTGCTTGAGCAGGGCAGGACTGCTTTGAATTGCCCTTACAAGGATCATAATATTTTGTCTCTTTGATTACTTTGGGGGCTAAATAATAGGTTTTACTTACGCCAAGTTTTGGCTGTTGATTGTTTGAATGGCTTTGAGGAATCACTTGTTGTTGTGGCTTAGCTTGTCCGAAATGCAAGCCTGTTTGATTGCTCATTTCTTGAGGTGGTGCATAGTATTGTTGCTGTTGCTGTTGCTGAGACAATCCTCTTTCAATGACCGGGGCTGTTTCTTGGGTGTAGTTGAAATTACGATCACTTACCGTTTGCTCCTGAACGCCATTATTATATTGGGTAGGTGTGTCGGTATAACTTTCGCCACCGGGTGCGATGACCGGCTCACCAAAATCTTCATAAGTGAATTTCTCACCAAAGATGGGGTCACCAAATTCAACACCACTGTAACTCAGATCATCGGTATTGGATAAGTATACGGTATGCGTTGCTTCGCGGGTGTTGGTACCTGCTTTGAACAATGCTTTTTCTAAATTGGGTGTGTTTCCGTAACGAGTGCTGGAATGTGCTTCTTCAAAGCGGAACGGGCGTTTATCAGGATTTGTATCCACGAACAACATTCTATTGCCGCGCCACTGTTTACCGCTTTCTTGGTAGGCGTAGTAATACACATTGGTGATCGTGCCGTATTGTAGACTTCCGTTAAGGTGTGTGGTGAGCTGGCCTTTTTGACCGGGCTGAACAAGAAACCAACCTTCTGTGACCCAAGTGTAATTCATATCACTGGGGTTAGTGCTTGGAGGGGCATAGGTGTAAGCTAAAGCCACCCATGTGGCTTCATTGGTGTTGTTCTGCACATAAAACTGTGCATTGACTTGCTGAACTGATAGGACAAGTAGCCCTAACAGAATGGCTTTGGTAAAGTAATTCATGAAACGGGTAATTAAGGATCAATAAAAAGCAAGAAAGTAAAAGGGGGAAAAAGCGGGCTTTTATACTCATGCTTCAGTATGAAGAATGAGCTTGCTCTCTTAATTAAGGTCGAACTGTTTCTGAAATAACTTTAATAAGTGGGTTATACAATGTTTTGCAATAAATGTACCAGAATTGAGTTTTAAGTGAAGCGGGTTGATAATTATTATGTACGTATACAAGTTGGCTATTAACTAAAGTGATGGTCAAAAAGATTGGTTAATGCAACCTCAGATACTTCATTTCATTCTTGCTAAGAAGTAGGCTTAAGGTCGGGCGCTTTATAGTTAAATTGAACAAATTCAATAGCTCGACTAGTCTAATTAGGGCTTGATCGCTATTGGTTTGTTAATTTTGTGCTCCCCTGAATGTGCCTTATCTCTATTGGCTAAGGTGTAACATTGTCATTATTCCATGAACACATTGCTTTACCGCATTTCATACACGCTTTTCTTATCATTGATCTGCTCGGTCAGCTTATTGGCACAATTCAATTTGTACAATAATAATGATCGGGATCGTAATCGTAGAGATTTTGATCGCTATGATCTGGAAGAGTATTTCGATACGCCAGAGGTACAGGCTTTAGAGGATGATACTTCTTCTGTGAAAGATCGGATCATGGTCACGCCTGAAGAGCTGCGAAAACTGGGCGCATCCGAGGATTTGATCGAGAAGATCATTGATCTGAACTTAGTGCAAGATAGTTTAGGACAGATCCAAAAGGAAATGGATCGCAAGGCGAAACGAGAGCTGCTCGGGGATCAAGCAGACAGTCTGAGTATTGAGGATATACAACAGTTGATCGAGATCAAGAAGAGGGATTTGATAGAGAAAGCGCTCGCCTTGCCCGAAGCCTATCTTTACGGACATGATTTTTTTAGAAGGAACACCTTAGAGCTCCTCTTCACTGAACCCGCTGAAATGATCACGCCTGATGATTACATCATTGGCTCTGGTGATGAACTGAATGTGTCCATCTGGGGAGAAATGGACTACAGTCGCAAATTCGTGATCGACGAGAATGGGGCGATCGCTCCGGAATTGGTTGGTAGAATTTATTTAGAAGGTAAAACCTACCTGCAAGCCAAACAGATCATAGAAAGTAGATTTAAAAACACTTACGAAATCAGGGAGTCGACCATAGCGGTCGACATGAGTTTTCAGCGTAGTATATCCGTGAATTTTGTAGGAGAATTATTGAACCCGGGTACTTATAAGTTTCCTGCGAGAACATCGGTCTATAATGCTTTAGTGGCGATCAGTGGTCCTGGACAGCTCGGTTCTGTACGTGACATCTTCATTACCAGAAACGGGCAAACCATTCAAAAGCTGGATCTCTACAAATACTTGCTCGACCCGGATAGTCGACAAGAATTTTTCTTAGAAGATAATGATTATGTGGTGGTGCCACCAATGGGAACGGTGGTGAACATCAGTGGCTCCGTACGTAGGGCTTTTAATTATGAGATCAAACAAGGAGAAGGACTGATCGATCTGATCGAGTACGCGGGCGGACTGGAAGCGGAAGCCTTCACCAAGAACCTGAATATAAAACGCTACACCAATAACCGAGAGATATTAGTGGATGTGAATTTGGACAGTCTGCGTCTAAGTAATTCAGACTTCCAACTGATCAATGGAGATAGCATTTTTGTGAATCGCATCCCCAGAGAAATGCGTAATTATGTACAAGTGGTAGGGGCTGTTCAGGTACCAGGAAGGTACGAAGTACAAGAAGGAGATCGGGTTTCCGATATCCTTTTCAAAACAGAAGGCGTTTCCGAGCAAGCAGATCTTGGTCGTGCTTATGTGATCCGTTTGAAAGAAGACCTCAGCAAGCGCATCATGCCTTTTAATTTAGGAGAGGTGATCGACGATGATCGTTCACAAGAAAACATCACCCTACAACATTTAGATACCATACAAGTGGTTTCGAGGGCGGATTTCCGTCAGGATTTCACGGTGAAGATTTTCGGGGCGGTACGTAAAACAGGAGAATATGAATTCGCGGAAGGCATCAGCCTGCGCGACCTTTTGTACTTCTCTGGCGGTATGCGAAAAGAAGCGGCGAATAACCGTATCGAGATCTCTCGCTTGATCACTTATACCGATGAAGTTACTGGAAAGAAAAACACAGAGCGGATCATCATCAAACGCGTTGAGATCGGAACGGATCTGAGTGTGGATCGAGATGCCGAACAATTCGAACTCAAACCTTACGACCACATTTTCGTACGTGTGAACCGCGATTTCGAGGAACAGATGATCGTGAAACTATATGGTGAGGTGGTCTACCCGGGTGAGTACGCCTTGACCTCTAAGGAAGAGCGAATCACTAATCTGATCAAAAGAGCGGGTGGCTTTACCAAGTACGCCTTCCAAACAGGGGGTAAGCTGTACCGTAATGAAGATAGTACGGGTTATGTCTTATTGGATTTAGAACGGGCTTTCAAAAAGATCAACAAGTCTAAATTCAACTACATCTTATCCGATATGGATTCCATCTATGTGCCTAAGATCAAGAACATAGTAACGCTATCAGGGCAAATGCGACATTTTGATGTCGACTCTATTCCTCAGATAAGTGTACCTTATTATAGAAACAAGCGGGCGAAATACTATGTGAAACGCTATGGCGGTGGTTTTGGTAGATATGGTAAGAAGAACCGGACTTTTGTGCAACAACCCAATGGAGAGATCGACAAAGCACAAGGCTTCTGGATCTTTACCAGATACCCCAAAGTGGAAAATGGAGCCAATGTAATGGTGGATATTACGGACCGAAAACGAAATGAAGAAGCCCGAATAGAAAGGCGGAAAGACAGAAATTGGAATGATGCCTTTGATAGTTTCTCTTCTAAAGCAGCTACGGTGCTGACGATACTGCTTTTGGTGAATCAAGCTAGGAATTAAAACAAAAAGGGAGGACTGAAAAGTCCTCCCTTTTTTATTATGAATTAATTCAAATCAATTACCTCCTCCAAAACTTCTGTACCAATACTTCATCACCCACTTGTAAACGTGCAATATACATTCCCGCCGCTAAATCTTGGGTGTTAATATTCGCTTGTGTTGTTTGAATCAGCTCTTGTTTCAATAATCGTCCTTGTGCGTCATACAGCTCAAAGGCAACACCTTGCTTTGCTTTTTCACTATGAAAAGCCAACTGTAATTGATCCCCTAAAGCTGTAAGATTCATACTTACGGCTGTTTCCTCCAACTCATCTAAACCCACTGGAGGATCAACAGGCTCTTCTGGTTCTTCGGGTTCCGGACTAAGATTCCCCCAGCTCGAAGCCACATTCAGGATCTCGCCTGTACTTTCATTTTGAACAAACGCAAGCACATAGATCTGATCTTCCGACCAAGCAGCATCCAAGTCATACTCAAAAGTAAAAGTGGTCTCCACACCCGGCAAAGGCGCTGAAAAAGGCAGTCCGGACCAGCCCCAAGCACTTAAAGTTTGTCTGAAAACATCAAAATGCGTTTCCAACATGCCATCATAAGGAGGCTCATAGGTGATCGCTTTCTCTACAACGATCAAGCGCAAACGCAAATTCCCGGATCCAGCATCACCCGCATTGCCAACCGTTAAATTCACCTGTCTGCCACCCGCATCTAATTCGTATTCAGATAGATCCAGTAATAAGTCAGACTCGCCGCCGGTGAAGTCCGCCAATTGCTCAGCCGTGATCATACCATCTTGGTAGCCCTGCAACTCTCCCTGCACAACAAGTGAAGGCGTACCACTGATCCCATAATAGCCCACTCGTTCTTCAGATTCTGCTACATTATGTAAGAAAAATACATCATCAGCAATCGGCCAAGACACATGATAGCGCACATGGTAAATGTCCACATCCTCAAAAGGCACCAAAATCTCCGCATCAAAATCCGGCATATCAAAAATGCAAGTCGGACAATAAGTATTCGTGAACACCTCTAAAAGCACGAATTCCTGTTGTGCTTCCTGCGCTTGGAGCTGACTGTCAGTCTTCAAAAACAAAGCAGCAATAAATACCAAGCAAAAAGTAAATCGTAATCGCATGGGGAAATAGTTTTAGTTCTAAAAAAACTACAGCAAAAAATCCACCGATCTATACTCAGGCTCAAATAGTAGTCCTAAGCTGTCCATTTTCTGACAGATTTTATTACTTAATAGGGTGCGTGCCCGCAATAAAAACTGGCTTTAGTATTCTATGAAAATTCGACGTCGAGCAGAAAATCTCATATCTCGAGTCTCATGTCTCGGTACTAAGAAAGCGCCAGCTTTCACTGCGTCCACCGGGCTATCCGTTCCTATTAAGCGCACTGTCTGGCGGTTCGTTGCTACCTATTGCGGTGGCTACCTCTGGGCCGCCCCCGCAATAGGTGCACTCACTCGCCATCCAGTACCCTTAATACCACTACTATCCCTCGCACAAAAACTAATTTTGAATTTTGAGTGATGAATGGAGGAATTTTGAATGCAGCTTGGTGCTATAAAGTATCAAGACTTTGGAAAGGGCGACCACAAGGGATCGCCCCTACAAATCAATACATTTTCAAATTGAGGTAGTTTAAAGTTTTTCATCTGAACCGCGCCTAAGTGCTTGATTTTGAAGATGAAGCTCTTTTAGAGTTTCGTACTTGAAAAGTACGGGGCGAAAAAAAGCTGAAATATTCAGAATCAATGACTTAGGGGTAAGGTCGAGAAAATAACTTTAAAATACCTCATTAACTCATTGCCAAATTTTCAAATTGTAAACTGTGTCGTGTCTTGCATAAAGCCTAACTTTGAGGCATGAATCAACACCTAGTCGCCCCATCACTATTAGCCGCGGATTTCGCCCATTTAGGAGATGCCCTACAACTGTTCGACAAAAGCGAAGCGGACTGGCTTCACCTCGATGTCATGGATGGTCGTTTTGTTCCTAATATCAGCTTCGGTTTGCCCGTCATTAAAGCACTCAGACCACTATCCAAAAAGGTCTTCGATGTACATCTGATGATCGAACAACCCGAAAACTACATCGCCGATTTCAAAGCCGTAGGTGCGGATGTATTGACGGTACACTATGAAGCCAGTACCCACCTGCACAGAAGCATTCAAGCCATTCAGGCCGCTGGTATGAAAGCTGGTGTTGCATTGAACCCACATACGCCTGTTGTCTTACTTCAAGACATCATCAAAGACGTGGATCTGGTTTGCTTAATGAGTGTGAATCCGGGCTTTGGCGGTCAATCTTTCATAGAGAGAACCTTGCTGAAGATCAGACAGCTAAAAGCCATGATCTTAGCAGAAAACAGCAATGCATTGATCGAGATCGATGGGGGAGTAGACCCTAAAAACGCAGCAGCGATCTTAAATGCTGGTGCGGATGTCTTAGTGGCCGGCAGCAGCGTTTTCAAGTCAGAAGACCCCATGGCAAGCATCAAACATTTAAAAAACATCCAGCAATTGGATGTGGTATAAAACCCTAACTTGTTCATGAATCCATCCGTAATACGAATGGCATTTTTCGGTGCCAGTTTGATGTTCAGTATTCTTGTTAGCATTCACTTAGGGGCATTGGTCAATACTTTGGTAAGCGACCCCAATGCGCAACAAGACGGACTGTCTAATTCATTCTTTCTGACGATCTCCTTGGTCACTACAATGGCGATCATGACCTATTTCATAGCAAGATCTGCTGATAGCCGACGATTAAAACGCTTAACATACATCTTTTCCCTCTTGAGTATCGTCCTGTATATATTGCTACAATAAAAGGACGTTGTATCCCTATAAAATTGAAGTACCTTCGTCTTTTGCTCCCTTGATAATTTCACTCTATATATGCGGAATTCATCCAATACTCTAATACTTTCCTTATCCCTATTCTTTACGCTCTTTTGTAGTGTAGCCTCCTTCGCACAGATACCACCTGAGATCTATGGTAGAGTGACCGACTACGACGGTAACCCGATCAGCGGGGCCAGTGTGACGGTCAAACAGAGCGGTATGGGGGTGATCACCGATTATAATGGGAATTACCGCATTGTCGTTGAAGCTGGTAAACTATATACCGTTCAGTTCAGCCATACATCCTATTTCCCGGATGAAGAAAGTACTTACCTAAGATCAGGAGATGTACGCGAGATCAATAAGCAGTTGGATCGTAAAGATTATGTCTTACCCTCATTCACCACAACAGCAAGAACAAAGCGTAGGGCGACCACCATACAGAAAATTGATAAAGTAGCCATAGAAACCCTGCCCAACCCAAGTGGGGGGATGGAAATGATATTGCGAACCATGCCAGGGGTTACCGGTAATAACGAACTCAGTTCACAATACTCCGTTCGCGGCGGTAACTTCGATGAGAACTTGGTTTATGTGAACGACTTTGAAATTTATCGTCCTTTTTTGATCCGTTCGGGTCAACAGGAAGGACTGAGTTTTGTCAACCCCGATCTGGTCAGTAGCATCGGGTTTTCCGCAGGTGGTTTTGAGGCGAAGTATGGAGATAAGCTTTCTTCCGTATTAGACGTGAAGTATAAAAAGCCAAAAGAATTCGCAGGTTCTGTGGGGGTGAGTTTGATGGGCGCTACAGCACACCTCGAAGGCAAAGTCAAGTCGAGAAGAAATGTCACTTACTTATTAGGAGCGAGGTATCGCAATAATCAATACCTCTTGAACGCCCTACCAACAGATGGACAATTCCGTCCCACATTCGCGGATATGCAGGGCTTTTTCACTTTCCAATTGGCCCAAAATTGGGAATGGCAAGTACTTGGTCACTACTCTCGAAACAGCTTCAGCTTTATCCCACAAGAGAGTGTTAGCAGCTTCGGATCCTTCAATGAATCCTTACAGCTTACCGTATTCTTTGACGGGCAAGAAACGGATTCTTATGAAACGGGTACGGCAGGGACAGCCTTAGTGTTCACCCCGAATAATAACCTGACCCTAAAATTATTAGGCTCGGGCTATACCACCAGAGAAACAGAAGCATTTGACATCATAGGTCAGTACTGGTTAGAAGAAGTAGAAAACAATCTAGGAGACGATAATTTCGGGCAAGCTGTACGACGTTTAGGCGTAGGTACTTACCAAGATTGGGCAAGAAACAGACTGCAAGCCAATATTTTTAATGTGGCGCATAGAGGTTACCTACAAGCCAATCGCCATTTCCTCAGTTGGGGTGGTAAGTTCCAACATGAAGAGATCAGTGATGAGTTGAACGAATGGTATCGATTAGACAGTGCGGGTTATTCTATACCCTATTCAGGTGTGGATGTAGCAATAACAGATGTCTTAAAAACCAGCGCTGCTTTGAACAGTAACCGCTATACCGCTTTTCTACAAGATGAGTGGACATTAGGGGCGGAGAACCAAGTCAGCATTACCTACGGTATTAGAGGGAATTACTGGGACCTCAATGAAGAATTCATCTACAGTCCAAGAGCACAATTCGCTTGGTTCCCCAAACTGAAACAAGATACCATAGCATTGGCAAAACAAGTCGCCGAATTACCCGCTGATGTAGATGAGAAAACGAAGAATCGTTTAGAAGGAAAACTACTGAACAGAAAAACCAGAGAGTTGACCCTGCGCCTCTCCGGTGGTTTATACCAACAACCCGCCTTTTACCGCGAACTCAGAGGTTTAGATGGCTTATTGAACACCAATCTGTCCGCTCAAAAATCCGGACACATCGTGCTAGGGGCTGAATACAGCTTTAACATCTGGCAACGTCCATTCAAACTTACCGCCGAGGCCTACTATAAGCACTTATGGGATCTAGTACCCTTCAATATCGAAAACGTACTCATCCGCTATTTTGGGGATAATATGGCTACTGGTTACTCAACAGGTCTTGATCTTAGATTAAATGGAGAGTTTGTCAAAGGAACAGAATCTTGGATCAGCTTATCCTATCTCCGTGCAAGAGAAAACTTAGCTGACGATCATTACTATGATTACTATAATGAAGCAGGAGAATTGATCGTAAGCGGTATCACACCCGATCAAATCCCAGTAGACAGTACAAGGGTAGATGTTGGTTCTGTGGCAAGACCTACAGAATCACCGGTCAGCTTTGGTATGTTCTTTCAAGACTATTTACCTAACAACGAAAACTTTAAAGTGCATCTAATGATGTTGTTCGCATTAGGTAACCCATATACGCCCTCTGATGCGCCTCAATTAAGAAGTGCGGCAAGAATACCACCTTACAGAAGATTGGACATTGGCTTTTCCGCTCAATTATTCGACCGTGATAAAAAGGAATTAGCAGAAAGAAGTCCGCTAAGAGGCTTTAAAAGCATTTGGGCATCTTTAGAGGTATTTAACCTCTTAGGTATATCCAATACCATATCATACAATTACATTAAAGCACTCAGTGGCGATCTAAGACAAGAGAGAATCTACAATGTGCCCAATTACCTGACCTCCCGTAGAGTCAATCTGAGGTTTCAATTCAAATTTTAGATCTATCCCACATAAAACATGGTGTGGTTTTTGTCAATATTATGACAGTTAGCCGTGCTAATACTCCTTTTAATGAACAAAATCGATTGCGGTTAACGTTCTTGTTTAAAGTTAGTTCGGAAACCCTACTCTTTCGTTGAACAAAAATGACTGCCAAAAGGAATTTTGTTCAACATTTCTATTCATTGCATAATTGAGACGGTGGCTATTTAAATCAACATCCAGCTAGTGCTCTAACTATGCCCTTTATTGTAGAATAGCCTATGAAAGTAGTTGAAACCCTATCCACCGGACCATTCCCCAAAAAGCATTTTGAATTTAGTACGACCGACATCCATGGTAAGACCGTGGATCTCAAGCGGTTTGAAGGGAAGTACCTGCTACTTACCTTTTTCAGACATGTGGGTTGCCC
>JAHDGT010000613.1 GCA_020631675.1 Bacteroidota bacterium | reverse complement strand
GCGCTCCTTAGCCCCCTCATTTCCACTCCTATCCCTCGCACAGTTGTAATTTTGAATGTGCCAGTTTTGAATGTTGAATGAATGACCTACGCATTCTATTTGAAAGGTAACATCCATGATAATTGCTATTTCCCCTGTTGCCAAAATAATGTAGAGACGCATTGCATGCGTCTACCACGAGCAGATAAAAGCAACTGCACATCCACTACTGCATCATTTTCAAATTGCCTCATTGAAAAATTTCAAATTAAGTTATGGCTTTCAACAAAGTAGAACACATCGGTATAGCGGTAAAAGATTTAGATGCTGCCAATGAGGTCTACACCCAACTCTTGGGCGTAGCACCCTACAAGCAAGAATTAGTCGAGAGCGAGCACGTCATGACCTCCTTCTTCCAAGTAGGAGAAACCAAGATAGAATTGCTGGCGGCCACCGCCCCGGAAAGTGCGATCGCCAGATTCATAGAAAAAAGAGGAGAAGGAATCCACCACACCGCCTATGGTGTAGATGACATTGAAGCAGCCATGCGAGAAGCCGAAGAAAAAGGCTTCCGATTACTCAATGAAAAACCCAAGCGAGGGGCAGATAATATGCTGGTCTGCTTCATTCACCCGAAAAGTTGTAATGGCGTACTGGTAGAACTCTGCCAAAAAATACCAGATAATGCCGACAAGGCAGATGTTCAGCTAACTATTAGCAACGATAATGCTATCATTGAAAAATAATACATACCATTGGCACTGTAGCAGCGCTGCTTGCCTGCGCTTTTTGCCGCTCATCAAATTAATCATCCATAAAACATAACCGCAAATGCCATCAGGAGGAGACTGGAAAGAAATGTTCCGCGCCATCCAAGAAGGAGACCTGGAATTGGTGCGCTACTACCTAAAAAGCGGTATTGACCCCAATTACCAACACCCGGAATACTTAGCTGCCCCACTAGTAGAATGCATCCGCTACGATCATATTGACATTGCTCAACTTTTATTGGAATACGGAGCTGATCCCCACATTAAAGAAGTAATGGGCGGAGATACACCACTAAAAGTAGCTCAAATATTAGGTAAACAGAAGGCTGTATCTTTATTGAACAAGCACTTACCTGGACAAAAGTAAGCGTATAGCTTAAGGCACAGCTAAAAGAGTAAGTCAGAAGCAACGATTATTTTTGTCCGGGTACATATTTGAACTGCGCCTAAGTGCTTGATTTTGACGATGAACTTAAACACCCAAAATTCAATATAGTTATGTCTACCAACAAACGCATTGTAAAAACCGACAAAGCCCCTGCACCGATCGGACCCTATAACCAAGCCGTATGGGCAGGTGATATGTTATTCTGCTCAGGACAGATCGCTATCGACCCGGCAACAGCTGAATTAAAGATCGACGATTTGGAAACGGAAACCCGTTTGGTCATGTCCAACATCAAAGCCATCCTTACGCACGAAGGTCTGACAATGGATCACATCGTCAAGACCTCCATCTTTTTAAGTGATATGGGCTTATTCGGACAGGTCAATGCCATCTACGGAGAATATTTCTCCGAAGGGCAAGCTCCTGCCCGCGAATGTGTGGCGGTGAAAACCTTACCCAAAAACGTCAATGTAGAGATCACCGTCATCGCTACTAAATGATCCTATAGGGGCGGCCCTTGTAGCCGCCCTGATCAGATACTGCGCCCCTCGGTTTATTAATGCTTAAGTGCTTAGACATAGGCAACCGTATGGTTT
>JAHDGT010000114.1 GCA_020631675.1 Bacteroidota bacterium | reverse complement strand
TTTATAGTTGACGACCAAGCTTGTTGTTTTTGGTCATTGTATTGGGAGGACACAACTACTGCTCCCCAAGTGCTATTTCATTATGACATGCCTTTGGAAATAGAGCAGAAGGGGAGAACGTTTGTCTGCTCCACCACATTCAATGAATTCATGTACCGTTTATTGATCGACTTGCCTTAACGATTTCTCTAAACGCCCCATCTTCGTGCTCCTCAAGTGCTTCTTAAGTGCCTGGACAAAAGTAAGCGTATAGCTAATAGCGGCGTTCTAAACTTTAGCTTATTTCTGCCCAAGCACTTACTTATTACCAATACTTCGGATTGGTAATTACGAATGCTCTGAAAGGTTTCCATTTACTAAGGTATACGGAGATGAATTCTTGTTCTCGTTCTAAATCGTATAAGTACACATCAAAGTCGGCTTCTGTGCTTTTTATCTTTTCGTTTAGTGCGGGGTCTTCGGATCTTAGCCCCACTATCTGTTTTTTTGAGGCGAGAAAACCAGAGGCGGCTTGATCTATGAGTAGCTGAATTTCTCCATCTTCTAATTTGGGATTTTTAAAGCGTTTGTTTTTATGGTCAATATATTCATTGTACTTGCTTATTCCGTATCTCAGTGTATCCAAGGCATCATTGAATGCATAAACAACGGCATTTCTTTTAAGTACCTTGATATTGTTAGCATTTAAGTTTACTACATCTTGAATCATGTTATTGCTTATCCCGTTCTGTTTAATCCTTCTGTTTTGATGAGTCAACTTTTCCAAGTCGGTTTGTTGTTCATAAAGTGTGATGGAATCATGAAAAGCGAATGTCCCTTTTTCATATAGCTTGCTGTAGTCGGACTCATGAAATTCAGTATGCGATATTGGTTTGTCTAAGCATTGCCAAATGGGGTCAAAGGGAATATGACTGTGAATGAATTTTTTAGGAGGAACTAAGAAATACTTATCATTAAACTGATGAACGTATAGATCATCAATTTGATGACCTGCCGCCCATGTAGCATCAATGAAGGCATAACTACTATCGCTATCGGTGTAAACGAGATTCCAAGCATGACTTTCGTTGGCTACTTCCCCGTATATATCATTGGTATAACCACTCAATTCCCAGCATTTAAGTCCAACATGTTTTCCCATAGCATGAAACAATTCTGAATAATGCATGCAAACGCCTTTTCGTTTATCAAGCACTTCATTTAGAATCATGTCTTGCTGCCTGTATAGGGTATCACTTTCACTGAAGCTTAAATCATACTGTATGTTGTGTGTGATCCAGATGTAAATCGCCCGAGTTTTTTCTTTATCACTTTTTAGTGATTGGGTGATGTGATCCGCAATGTCTTGATAGGATTGTAAATGTTCTGGTACTGATTTGGAAGCATTGTCAATACTGCTATATTGCTCTTGTCCATAAGAAATGGAGTAACATAGTATATTCAGCAGTATGAAAAAAAAGAAGTAACTAAAATGAATGGGTTTGGTTTTCATGTGTGACATTTTTGAGTCTGTGCGGTACGTTAGTTTGGCCGCACTGTCCGAAAGCTTAGTTTACACTGTACTTGTACAGTTATTTGGAGCTTACTTTTTCAGCTCGAAAGCCAAAAGATAGATTGTTATGAGGACTTTTGATATTCAAAAATAAGGATTTCAAATTTGGTATGCACGAGGGATAGGAGCGGTATGTGGTGTACTGGATGCGCCCTGAGCGGCGGGCTAAAAAGGCGGCCCAGAGGTAGCCATTTTTAGCCCTGCCAGCGAAGCAGCAGACAGGGTGCCACATTTAGCGGATAGCCCGGACCCGCAGTAAAAAGGGGTGCAAACCGTACAGACGCCCTACACGGGCGTCTTTTGTTCCGCACCTAAAATTTATCTTGCGACAGAAATGCCCCCCTTTTTATTGCGGGGCGTGCCCTATAGATACAAATACAGCATTTTATGATTACATTTAAAGGATGAAAGCAGCTGGTTTAAGAGAAATAAAGGCAGAACTCAAAGAGCGGAGCCATGCGGAATTGGTGGAGGTGTGTTTGAGGTTGGCACGGCATAAGGTGGAGAATAAGGAGTTGATGACTTATTTATTGATGGAGGCGCATTCTGAGGAGGGCTTTGTGGAAGGCGTGGAGCGTTGGATGGATGAGCAATTCGCTTTGATCGATCATACGAGTTGGTATGTGATCGGGCGAAAGGTGAAGAAGATCCAGGATCAGGTGAAAAAGTTTTGTCGTTTTTCTAAGCAAGCGGAAACGATCGTGCTTTTACATTTGTATTTATGTGAGCAATTAAAGGCGACTTATCCGTTTTTTAATAAGTATAGACGCTTGAATAATATCTATTTACGATCTTTGGATCTGGCTCGTAAAAGTATTGTTAAGTTGCATGAGGACTTACAGTACGATTATAGCAGAAGGTTGGAAGAACTTGAAAATGCGTAAGTGATGAGAAGAACAGGCATTCAATTCGCTGAACTATTAGATGAGATCATTTTGTACGCTACAGAGCGGCTGGATGACATCGGCGATCAGGATTTTAATCTGAAAGTATCGGAGGAGAAATGGTCTAAGAAGGAGGTCTTAGGGCATTTGATCGATTCCGCGATCAATAACCATAGGCGTTTTATAGTGGCTACTACTAAAAACGACTTGATTTTCGATGGTTATGATCAAGATCTGTGGGTGCGTATGAATAATTATCAATCCAGGGATGTGGAGGATATTATTGAGACATGGTCTAGCATGAATTTCAATATTTTCGTTTTGCTGGAAGGATTGACTGATGAGCAGTTACATAGAACGACCACAGAGCATCGTTTCCACAAAATGGCTATGCGCCCTGTAGCGTATGAAGCCTCTAGCTCTTTAGGGTTTTTAATAGAGGATTATCTCTACCATATGGAGTATCATTTATCCGCGATCATTGATGATTATGAGTTTGTGGGCGATTATGATTGAATAATGCCAAACATCGGCTGCTGTCTGCTGTTGTTTCTGTAAATTCGCGCTCCATTAAAACGATAGCAAACAGATGAACAGCTCGAAATCACAAGCCCATTATCAAGATGCCCTAAACTATTTTCCGGGAGGGGTGAATTCTCCGGTTCGGGCGTTTCGTTCTGTGAACGGTACGCCACTCTTTATTGATCGTGGCGAAGGCTGTCATATGATCGATGTGGACGGAAACCGATTTATTGACCTTTGCTGTTCTTGGGGTCCTTTGATCTTAGGGCATAACCCGCCCAGTGTGAAGGCGGCTATCACAGAAGCTTTAGAAAAAGGTACGTCTTTCGGTGCACCTACGGCTTATGGTAATAAATTGGCTAAGCTGATCATTGAGAACAATCGGTTCATTGATATGATCCGTTTTGTGAACTCTGGTACCGAAGCGGTGATGAGTGCGGTTCGCTTAGCGAGAGGGGTAACAGGCAAGAACAAGATCATTAAATTCGAGGGGTGTTACCACGGTCATGTGGATCATTTATTGGTGAAAGCAGGTTCTGGTTTGGCTACTTTCGGGGAGTCTTCATCCGCTGGTGTGCCTGAGGCTTTTGCTAAAGAGACGATCGTACTGCCTTTAAATGACCGAGTAGCATTAAAATCCGCTTTTGAAAAATACGCGGATGATATAGCGGCGATCATCATTGAGCCTGTACCAGCTAATAATGGTTTATTGTTGCAGGATCCCAGCTTTTTGGAATGTCTTCGTTTGCACTGTTACCAGTATGAGAGTCTATTGATCTTTGATGAGGTGATTTCTGGTTTTAGAGTTGGCTTTGAAGGGGCTGCGGGCCATTATGGCATACAGCCTGATATCATCACCTATGGCAAGATTATTGGCGGTGGTATGCCTGTTGGTGCATATGCGGCCAGTAGAGCGATCATGAAACACGTTTCACCAGATGGACCTGTTTATCAAGCAGGTACTTTATCCGCGAATCCTGTAGCTATGGCGGCGGGTATCGCGCAGATAGAAGCTTGCTTGCAAGACGGCTTTTATGAAGGATTGGAAGCCAAAACTAAAAAGTTGGTGGAAAGCGTAAACCAGTTCGCTGAGGATAAAGGCTATCCTGTTCACTTGTTCACTATCGCTTCTATTTTCTGGATCGCTTTCACGAAAGCGGATAGTGTGCGCGCCGCCTCAGAGATCGAAGCCGAGAAAATGTCTTACTTCCGCACCTTGCATCAAGAAATGTTGAAGCAAGGGGTGTATTTAGGTCCTTCAGGTTATGAAGTCGGCTTTATCTCTGCCGCTCACCAGGAGGAACACATTTCCCAAATAGCAACTGCTATGCAAAATGCTTTGGATGTCGCTTTTGCGAACTAGCCTACAAACTACTACCAATGAGTAGCTTTTTTCAAAACTTCAGGAAGATACCAACGATCAGTGTGTTTTATGTGCTGGTAATGATCATCGCACTATCATTCACCGTGGCATCTTATATGCACTATAACACCCTGACTTCAAATTTGAATACACAGATTAAAAATCTGGAGAACATTTACGTTGAATACAAATTGCCGAAAGAAGATGTATTGAATTCTTCGGATTACGAACGTTTACAGAGAGATTATAACTCACAGACTTTGTGGGTGATCGGGCAATATTTAGTGTTTTTGGTCATTTTGGGTTTTGGTACTTACCAAGTTAAAGCGAGCTTAGATAGAGAGATGAACTTGGCCCGTCAGCAAAAGAATTTCATGTTATCCATTACTCATGAGCTGAAATCACCCATTGCCGGCATCAAGCTGGCCATGGAGACCATGCTTTCTCGTGAACTGGATGCCCCGAAGCGTAAACTATTATCCTCTAATGCATTGAAAGATTCTATTCGATTGCATGATCTGGTGAACAACATATTAATGGCCGCCAAGATCGAAGATGAGTCTTTTGAGTTCAAAGCCAGCAGGCAAAACCTAAGTAGCTTAACCAGCGAAATTGCTAAAAAACTCCAAGAAACCACACAGGCAAATAGAGCTTTCACTTTTGATATAAAAGATAAGGTTTTCATTGAGGCTGACCGAATGGCGATCACATCTATAGTTACGAATTTGATCGAAAACGCGATCAAGTACACGGAGAATGGCGATGCCGTTATTATACGTCTAAGAGAAGAAGCGAATAAAGTCAGACTGTCGATCATTGATACTGGCGTAGGGGTCGCCGAACATGAGAAGCAAAATATCTTTCAAAAATTCTATAGAGTAGGGGATGAGGAAGTGAGGAAGACCAAGGGAACAGGTTTAGGCTTGTTCATCGTAAAGCAGCTGGTAGAACGCCATAAAGGTACCATCGGGGTGGGCGACAATCAGCCTAAAGGCAGCATTTTTACGGTTGTTTTTCCTGTCGCACAGTTGGATAAGACAGATAGTTCTGGGGCAGTGATGATGGGTTGATCAAATGACGGGATTACATTAGTATTTAACGCCCATTATTTTAGCTACTTCTCTAATGATCGCAGCGATGAGCAAGGCACATACATAGAAACAAACGGTAACGCCGAACATGAGCACATACTCCTTGTGGTCTCCTAATACCATGGAGGAGAAAAAGGTACTGATGCTGTAAAAGAATGCCGATAAGAAAGCAAAACAGCCGATAGATTCTAAAGTATATCTCAGTTGCTTTTCAAAGCAAAAAAAGCTGATCACGGAATTCGCCCAAGCGAAAAAGCCTAAGGTGCAAATGGAGATGAACCATTCTACTTCTTCATGTGCGCTGATAATGCCCCAAAGCAGAATAAAAAGAAGCCCCGTCGCTCCAATTGTAAGTGCTTGTCGCCACGGCTCGGCGGATCTGATATCACTATAGCTGAGTAAATTATCGTTCATTACTTTTTGGTTTCAAAGCTGCTCTGAAGAGGTTCACTTCAAAAGCAACAAGCCACGCTACTTTCTGTTTACAATAGGACGATAAAAGATTGGATTTAAACGACCGCAGTATAAACATTTATTAAAAACTTCTTGTTAAGGAGACGGAAAAGACGACATTTGCTGCACATTTCTATTAATTTCGTACTCAATTAAAACTTCTGCCAAAAGCAGTTCATCCATGAATCATCCATCTGATCAGATACTTTCAAATTTGGATTCTGAGCTTACTACTAAAGATAAGCTCGGACAAGCTAGCATTGAAAAGTCATTACCGCTTTTTACTGGAGAATTGAAGATTGATGATAAACCGATCAAACTGCTCATCTTTGATCGTATCAATGCGGCATTGACACACGATTGGGAAGCTGCTGTTCAGCAAAAAGATACTTTTCTAAGTGCGGATTACTATAGAGGTTTCGAACAGGGCGATATGGCGGATGTCAAACCTGTATACGTGATTTTTCAAGATGCTGGAGAAACCATCGGTGCGGCGGTTTTTCAAAGCATTTACATCAGGGGGGATTTTTTACGTCCTGCCTCTAAAGTAGAAGAAAGCAGTTGTGTGTTCACTCAGGCAAGACGGTATGTGAAACGCATGCTCAGAGAGCATATTAATAGCATGCACATCCGGGTATTAGTTTGTGGGAATATCTTTATTACCGGAGAGCATGGCATGGTGTTCAAAGAGGGTAGTGTGAATATGGGTCAGCGTTACCAGTTGGTTCAAGGGGCTATGGAGTACATCGCCGAAGTAGATGCACGTACTTCTGATAAGCCGATAGACGCAGTGATGTTGAAGGACGTACACATGGATCATGTGGAGGCGGCAAGGGTGATCAAAGATCACAACTACAGTGAGTTGAACAGTGAGCCGGAGATGATCTTGAAGATCAGAGATTCATGGGTGGATTTTGATGCTTATTTGGCGGATATGTCTTCCAAGTACAGGAAGCATGCTAAACGAATGCGAAAAAAAGGACAAGTTTTGGTTCGCAAATCTCTTAGTGTAGCTGAGATTCAAGCCAATCGAGACCACCTTTATGAGCTATACCGTTTTGTGGCCGATAAAGTAGAATTCAATACCGCTTATGTTTCCCCGCAATATTATGTGGAACTCAAAAAAACATTGGGAGATCGCTACCGATTGATCGCCTATTATTTAGAAGATGAGATCGTTGGCTTCATCACTACGGTCACTACTCCTGGTTTCTTAGAGGCGCACTATGTAGGCTATAATGAGCAGCATAATCACACCTATTCCATTTATCCGAATGTGCTTTATGATGTAGTGGAAACCGCTATTAATGATAAAGTGCCCTTGGTGCATTTCGGAAGAACGGCACCTGAGATCAAAAGTAATGTGGGGGCTGTGGGAATAGATTATCAATCGTTCATCAAGCACAAGAATTATATGGCCAACCAAGTATTGGGCGTACTTGCGGAGAAGTTGGTGCCCGTAGAGGATGTGCAGTTAAGACATCCGTTCAAAGAGAATAAATAAGTGGAGTACTACAGTGATCTAGCTCTACTTCAAGAAAATAGAAACAAAAAAAGCGAGCTAAAAGCTCGCTTTTTTTGTCCGTGTACTTAAGTGAAGTACCTGAAATCATGATTGTCTTCGATTTTTAATAAGCTGGCGTAGATCAATTTGATCACTTCTTCCACATCAGATTTACTGACCATTTCTACGGTTGTATGCATATAACGCAAGGGCAGGGAAATCAATGCGGAAACGGTTCCTTGATTAGCGAAGGCATCGGTGTCCGTACCTGTAGAACGAGAAACAGACTCTCGTTGGAAAGGGATTTTTTCTTCTTCTGCCGCTTCAAAAATAAGATCTAAGAGCTTATTATGTACCGCAGGTGCGTAGGATAGAATTGGACCGTCACCAGCTTTGTAAATACCCTCTTTCAGCTTATTGATCATTGGTGTTGTCGTATCATGGGCAACATCCGTAACGATCGCCACATCCGCCTGCAACTGTTTGGCGATCATGTGCGCGCCGCGCAGTCCCACCTCTTCTTGAACAGAGTTTACAATGTATAGACCAAAAGGCAGTTTCACTTTTTTCTCGTGCAGCATACGAGCTACTTGAGTGATCATGAATCCACCCATTCTATTATCAAGCGCTCGCCCAACATAGTAGCGGTCGTTCAATTCCATGAATTCATCTTCATAGGTTACGATACAACCGACATGAATGCCCATTTCTTCCACTTCCTCTTTAGAAGTACAGCCGCAGTCTAAGAAAATATTCTCAACGGTGGGGTTCTGGTTTTTAGCACCACCACCTCTTAAATGTATGGCTTTCCAACCGAATACCGCCTTTACGATCTCTCCGTTTTTCAAATGGATGTTCACCCGCTTAGAAGGTGCGCACATCGCATCTGAACCACCATTTCTGATCACATAAATGAAGCCATCATCCGTGATGTGGTGTACGAACCAAGAGATCTCATCCGCATGCGCCTCGATCACTACTTTGTACTCGGCTTCCGGATTAACGATCCCTACAACCGTTCCATAATTGTCAATGATATAATCGTCAATATACGGTTTCAAATATTCTAACCATACCTTCTGCCCAGCACACTCATAACCAGTAGGCGAGGGGGTATTCAAATACGTTTTCATGAAACGTTTAGCCGCCGCATTCAATATGGATTTCTTAGCTTTTGATTTTGCCATGCTGGTTATCTTTCAATTTAAATTACCTCTAAAAGCTATTTTCAAGTGCGCAAAGGTAAGAAATTAACTTCACCTTAAATGGCAATTGAATGCTTTGAGGCTATAGTTTCTGATCTAACCATTTCTGATACAATTCGGGGCGTCTTATTGCGGTTCTTTTTAAAGCTTCGGTTCTTCTCCACTCTTCTATTTTAGCCGCGTGACCGGAAATTAAAACGGGTGGAACGGACCAATCTTTATACAATTCCGGACGAGTATAAACCGGAGGGGCCACCAAGTCATCTTGAAAAGAATCCTCTAAGGCGGATACCTCATTGTTGAGCACGCCAGGTATTAATCTGCCGATCGTATCTACCAGCACTGCTGCTCCTAATTCCCCGCCGCTGAGAACATAGTTGCCAATACTAACTTCTCTGGTGATCAGATGTTCACGGATACGCTCATCAATGCCTTTATAGTGCCCACAAAGAAAGATCATTGCTTTAGATAAGGATAATTGGTTGGCCAGGTGTTGATCTAATAATTCTCCATCCGGACTGAGATAGATGACTTCATCATAATCTCTTGCTTGTTTGAGCTGCTGAATGCATTTGTCAACCGGCTCGATCATCATGACCATGCCCGCACCTCCACCATACTGGTAGTCATCCACTTGATTGTGCTTGCCGTGACCATATTTTTTTAGATCGTGGACCACTACTTCTAATAAGCCTTTTTCTTGCGCTCTTTTCATGATAGAGTGCTGAAATGGACTGTGCAAAAGATCGGGCTGCACACTGATAATGTCGATTCTGAGTGTAGGTGGTTTCGGATTCATGGATGAAACTTCAGTTTGGGTCAATCGTGCTCACGATCTTCATCATTAGTAGGGTTCAGGTATAATTCAAGCAAACCATCTGGTATGTGCATTTGTA
Source organism: Bacteroidota bacterium (assembly GCA_020631675.1). Lineage (GTDB taxonomy): Bacteria > Bacteroidota > Bacteroidia > Chitinophagales > UBA2359 > JAHDGT01. The sequence continues at coordinate 1,481 of JAHDGT010000114.1, read as the reverse complement.
GCTGTTTCTCGGATTCCTTGAATGCTATTACCAGCTCATCGACAAGCGGTATTAGTACTTCAACCCCTTGGATGAATAACTGCATGAGATCTTGTTCGTCTCGCTCAAAAATGTCATTGATCGTTCCGATCATTTCTTTTTCCGCATTCAGGAGCTGAAAACCGATCAGGTATTCCCAGTCTTCAAGCATATCGGCTTCGGAGACATAGGCTTCGAGTTCGGTTTTGCGGATGAAAACATCGTGACCACGTATCTTTTCAACAGCAGTACGCGAGTCTACTTCTTCGAATTTTAGGATGATGGTGCCGTTTTCATCTCTAAGTTCTTCCACAAAATAGGGTAGGGCTGCTGCTTTTTCGTCTGCTTTAAGGAAAAGGACATCGGGTGTGGTTTCGGCCAGTAGTTCGAAGAAAAAAGCCTCAAAGAAGACTTTAACGTCACCTTTGAGGCCTTTGGCTTTCCCGATACGACCAACTTGAGTTAGTGAATCTGTCATGTCATGGAAAGTCGTTATAGAGATATTCTATTTTAAGAAACGATCTTACCGCCGTCTAACTCATCTTGCCACTTCTCCAATGCTTCCCACTCGCCATTTGCAGCCATTTCAGCTTGCTTTGGCCAAGTAGTAGGATCGTGAGCAGAAAAACGAGAACCACCTTCAGCTAAAATCTCTTTGATGCGCTCTGGAGTAGCTTCAGATAACTGCTTAAAAGTTAAGATACCTGCATTGTTCAACAATTCAGCGATCTTAGGGCCGATACCCTCTACTTTCTTCAGATCATCTGGATCTGGAGCAGCTACCGGTTCTGGTTCTGGTTCTGGCTCAGGAGTCGGAGCAGGTGCCTCTTCAACAACAGCTGCGGTTTCTTCAACAGCTGGAGCTTCTTCAACCACAGGTGCTTCTTCTGCAACTGGTTCTGGCTCAGGAGTTGGTTCCGGTTCTGGGGCAGGTGCTGGCTCAGGAGCCGGAGCAGGTGCTGGCATATTAGCCAACTCAGCAGCTAAAGTACTTGTATCCATCTTGGTATGATACTTAGACAAGATCATAGATGGATTTTCCTTAGATACCTTTTTGTTCAACCAAGACTCGAACATAGCGTTCGCTTGGTCTTCGGTTAAAGCACCTTTAGCAACACCACGTAATAAGTGTTTCTTGTACATTACGCCCGCATTAGATAGAATGGTACGTACCGTAGTGGTAGGTTGCGCACCATTGTCTAACCAACGTAAAGCAGCGTCCAAATCAACATCAATTGTTGCAGGACTAGTGGTTGGGTTGTACCAACCGATACGCTCGATAAAGCGACCATCACGAGGTGCGCGTGCATCCGCAGCAACTAAGTGATAGTATGGACGTTTTTTACGTCCGTGTCTTTGTAGCCTTAATTTAACAGCCATTCTTCAAAGTCGAATTTGAATGAATAATCACACTATGTCTTGAATGAATCAAGTAAGTGCATTAAAATAGTGCGCAAAGGTAA
>JAHDGT010000113.1 GCA_020631675.1 Bacteroidota bacterium | reverse complement strand
AGTTACGAAAATATGGATCGTCGGGAGTTGAATTTTAACGGTATAACTATCCGTTGCAATTCACCTACTGTTCGCTGCTTCGCTGGCAGGGCTAAAAATGGCTACCTCTGGGCCGCCTTTTTAGCCCGCCGCTCAGTACGCTCCTTAGTAGCTTCATTTCCACTCCTATCCCTCGCGCATCCGAATGAGTTAATTACCAATTTGAAAATGATTTTATAGCACGGCTTCATTTTCAAATTAGCTCATTGTCAAATTTTCAAATTTCATCATTTCCCTCTCACATACAAGACCACCTTCTGGTCGAACCATTCAATACCCGGAAAAATCTCGCTGATCGGAAACTGTCGTTTCTTGCCTTTTACCTGTTTCAGTTCTTCGGTCAAATTACCGCCTTTTAAAAACAGATAGCCATTGGGCAGTTTGTTGTACTCGCCATCATCCTCCTTGGCCAATATCTCTTTACACCATTCTATCAAAGACTTGGTCTTGGTCACCCCTCTGGCGACTATGAAATCATAGCAAGGCGGACGTAAGGATTGAACTCTGGCTTTTTCAGCGGTGACATTCTTCAAATCCAAAGCTTCGATAGCCGCATGAACCACATCTATCTTTTTGCCAATGCTGTCGATCAAGTGAAAGCGACAATTCGGAAATAAAATAGCTAAAGGAATACCCGGGAAACCACCACCAGTACCCACATCTAAAATTCGGGTATAAGGCTTGAAAGGAACCACTTTAGCGATCGCTAAAGCATGCAAAACATGCCTTTCGTACAAATTATCAATGTCTTTTCTGGAGATCACGTTGATCTTACTATTCCACTCTGCATAGAAAGGGCCTAATGTTGCGAATTGCTCCTTTTGCAGCTCGGACAAATCAGGAAAAAAACGAAGTATTGTGTTCATATCGCGAATATGGGGTAATGAGGCACAAGGAGTTGAGCAATTTTCAAGTTTTTTGAAAAAAGTGCGTAGGACGGCCTAAGATTTTGGGCAAACTTATCCACAATCGTGTCATTTGACTTCCGATTTAGGAGAATTTGGTGGATATTTGTGGCGGAAAGTGGGGAAAAGTGGAAGGGTTTTTGAACTTTTCTCCTCAGAAACATGCTTTTTGTCTAATAATGAGCGGATTTTCAGGTGAAATAAACTGTAAAGTTGATCCTAAAGGGCGACTTGCTTTACCGGCGAACTTCAAGCGGCAAATGCCCGCTGAGTTTTCAACTACGCTGGTGATGAAGCATGGCATTGCCCCTTGCATCGTGCTCTACGGCATGCCTGAATGGACGAAGCTGTCTTCGCGCGTACAGTCTCTGAATCCCTTCGAACCGAAACAAGTTCGTTTCCAAAGGAAATTCATGCGAGGCTTCTGCGAGCTTTCACTAGACAAAAATAATAGAATCAACATTCCCGCGAAAGCCTTGGCTTATGCAGGGATCAAAGAGGAGGCTGTATTGTTGGGCTGCTTTGATCGTATCGAGATGTGGAACCCTGACAAGCTCGATGAGTTCTTAGATATGGAAGAGCAGGAATACGCTGACTTAGCACAAGAGGTTTTAGGCGACGATAGTTCTCGTGCGCCTGAGGATCTGGTGCAAAAGCAAACAGAAGAGGGAGCGGCTTAGCTCTTATTTGTTCTTTATAATGTTTTGGTACGAACAGTATGAGCCAATACCACCAAGCGGTACTACTAAAAGAATCTATCGAAGGGCTGAATATTCAGCCAGATGGGATTTATGTGGATACCACATTTGGCGGTGGCGGTCATTCTAAAGCGATATTAGAGGCCTTAGGAGAAGGAGGTAAGTTGTATGCCTTTGACCAAGATCCTGATGCCTTGAAAAATGTGTTGGATGATCCGAGGTTCAAACTGTTGCCCTATAATTTTCAGCACCTGAAACGCTTCTTGCGTTTGGAAGGCATTAGAAAAGTAGATGGCATACTTGGTGATTTAGGGGTTTCCTCTCATCAGTTCGATACACCAGAGAGAGGCTTTTCGATCCGCTTCAATGAAGAAGAGTTGGATATGAGGATGAGCCAGACCGGTGATCTGAACGCGGCCAAAGTCGTGAACACTTATGATGCGGAAGATTTGATACTCGTTTTTCAAGAGTATGGAGAACTACCTGCTACACATCGACTGGTAAAGTCGATTTTAAGTGCTCGGCAGTCTGCCCCTATAAATACAACAGGTCAGCTGAAGGCCTTGGCGGCCCCTTATTGTAAGGGTAAAGAGAACAAATACTTCGCACGTCTTTTTCAGGCACTTCGCATGGAAGTGAATGGAGAAGTGCAGGCTTTGAAAGATATGCTAGAGCAAAGTGCTGAAGTGTTAAAGGTAGATGCGAGATTGGTGATCATCGCCTACCATAGCATTGAAGATCGTTTGGTGAAAAACTTCATGAAACGAGGAAGCTTTGACGGCAAAGAAGAGAAAGACTTCTATGGCAGGAGTTTAAAGCCTTTAAAGACCATCAACTCTAAGCCGATTGTGGCAGGAGAGGAGGAGGTCAAAGCAAATCCTCGGGCGCGAAGTGCCAAATTGAGAATAGCCAAGAAATTGGACGCGGTGAACGATTAAAGAAAATGAATCGAGATAAGATCATAAATAAACTCAGAGACTGGATGCGTCCGGTCTTGCTGCCCATATTGGAAAGTTTAGACAATAGGGGAGAGCAGGAGAAGATGACTTATTTCGAGAACATCCGTTTTATGATGTTCATTGGCTTATTGGGTTTGGTGTACATCGCCAATACACATTATGCCGAGCGCAATTTGCGCGAGATAGGTGCTGTGCAGCAAGAGTTGAAAGAGTTGCGATGGGAGGTGATGACCACCAAATCGGAACTCATGTTCAAATGTCGTCAAAGTGTGATCATGCAAGATGTGAAATCACTAGGACTGCAAATGAGTGGTCCACCTCGAACCATTATCGTGGGCGAAGAGGAGGATGGAGCCAGCTAAGGCCTGACATGCTCTAAAGGCACGCGCAAGGGATAGCAGTGGAAATGAAGCTACTAAGGAGCGCCCTGAGCGGCGGCTGGGGAAAGCGACCTCGCGAAGCTCTTTGCCAGCCTGCCAGCGAAGCAGCGAACAGCAGCTGAATTGCAACGGATAGCCCGACCCCGCAGTAGCAGGGGAAGATACAATGGATCCAAGCATATTGGGTCGTTGTTGTTGAGTGAAATCAGTTTTTGTATGGAAAACAAAATCCCTGCTATTGCGGGGATGCGCCATACGATGAGGTAGTTTAAAGTTTCTTGATGCTGGCGAAAACAGCACTGAAAAGACGATTTTGCAGCCCATTGAAGCAACTTTAAACTACCTCAATGAAAGGATATGAGTAGTATAAAAGGAGCCATATTATTTCGCATATACCTGGTGTTTGGCTTGTTGTGTGCGGTTGCTGTGCTGATATTGGCGCAGGCCATGCGAACAGCTGTTGCCGAAGGGGAGTATTGGCGGGAAAAGGGCTTGATGTCTACTCGAATTGATACAGTAGATGGGGAGAGAGGTAATATATACTCGGCTGATGGCGAGTTGTTAGCGACCTCACTGCCTTTCTTTAATGTGTATATGGACCCCACGGTAGTGGCGGAATCGGTCTTTGAAACAAATCTGGATAGTTTGTGTGCCTTATTGTCGCAAAGCTTCCCGGAACAGTCGAAACAAGAGTTTTATGAGTTACTGAAATCGGGTAGAGAAGCGCATAAACGCTATCTGCCCATTCAGAAACAGGTGAATTATATCCAACTACAAGAAATGAAAGGCTGGCCGATTTTCAGGGCTGGTCGTTTCAAAGGTGGATTGATCGCTGAGCGAGTGAATAAACGTATCCACCCGTATGACTTTTTGGCTATGCGGACCTTAGGTTATAAGCGTTCGCACAACAAGAAAGTGGGTTTGGAAGGCAGTTTCGATGATTACTTGAAAGGAACCTCGGTGCCGCGATCTATGTACCGCGGTAGTTCTGGAGATTGGGTGCCTTTATTCGATGATTTCGAAATGGAATCTAAGAATGGCTATGATATCCAAACAACGGTAGATATGCGTTTGCAAGATATTACTGAAACCGCACTCTCAAGCGCATTGCATCAGCATAAAGCGGAGTATGGTACAGCTATCGTGATGGAAGTGGAGACCGGGCAAATAAAGGCGATCGCGAATTTGGGCAGAGGTAATGACGGAGACTACTATGAGAAGTATAACTATGCTATTGGAAGAAAAACAGAGCCGGGTTCTACTTTTAAAATAGCCCCTTTAATAGCCTTGTTAGAAGATGGCTATGTGACCGATACCACTATTGTGAACATTGAAGATGGTAAGAAGCAATACCACGATCAGTTGATCACGGACGCGAGCTGGTATCCACATAATGACATTACGGTTCGTCGCTCAATAGAGATTTCGAGCAATGTGGGCATCTCTAAATTGGTGGATATGTATTATGGGGATCAGCCGCATCGATTTTACGAACATCTGAGCAATATGCTATTGACGGATGTGACAGGAATTGAAATTGAAGGAGAACCTTTACCGACCATCAAGTCTTCGAAAGACAAGGGATGGACAGGTACGAGTTTACCCTTTATGTCGATAGGTCATGAGTTGGAATTGACGCCTTTACAGTTGCTTTCGTTCTTTAATGCGATTGCGAATGAAGGCGTGTACATGAAGCCTTATTTGGTCACGCAGGTAAGTGAAATGGGTGAGGTGATTGAACGTTATGAGCCTTATGCGGTAAAACGTATATGTAGTGGGTCAACAGCACGTGTAGTGAGTGGCATCATGCGCGGTGTTGTGGAGTACAAGAAAGGTACGGCACACAAGATATACAATGAAAAAATACCGATGGCTTGTAAAACAGGAACAGCTAAGATCGCGAAAAACAAAAGCGGATATAAGGAAGCTTACCAAGCTTCGATAGCTGGTTTTTTTCCGGCTGATGATCCGAAGTACAGCTGCATAGTGTCCATATATGCGCCAAGAGAAGGTGGGTATTATGGTGGTTCAGTAGCAGGTCCGGTATTTAAGCGTATAGCAGAACGTTGTCATGCTACGATGCCGAACATGCATGAGCCGATCAATACATCGGCCGCCTATGCGGATTTGAATAGAAATGAAGTCGATCTACCCATGACTAAAGTGGGTTATCAATCAGATATAGCAACGATCTATGATGGACTCGGGATCAGCAATGAAGAGAGTATTTCATCTGATTGGGTACGCCCAATAGATGCCGACTCAACGGTATTGCTTCGAGATATCACGTTCATTGACAATTTGGTGCCTAATGTATTGGGTATGGGCTTGCGCGACGCGCTCTATGTCTTGGAGAATAGCGACCTGAGGGTCAAATTCACCGGAAAAGGCAAGGTGCGCGATCAGTCGCCTAAAGCCGGTACCCGATACAAGACAGGTAATATTATAAGCTTGGAGTTGAAATGAGTTTGCAGACCATACACGAATTGCAAGACCTTTTATATGGGGTAAGACTTGTGGAGGTGCATGGGGTAACGCGCATGCAAATTAAGCAGCTTCGCTTTGATTCGAGAGCGGTACTGCCCGGTGATCTATTTGTAGCCCTCAGGGGAACACAGGTAGATGGGCATCGCTTCATCAATAATGCCATAACGCAGGGCGCTGTGGCGATCATTTGTGAAGAACTGCCTGACGCGCTCATTAATGACATCACTTATCTCAAAGTAAGAGACAGTGGCTTTGCTTTAGGGCGGGTTGCTTCTAACTTCTACGATAACCCTTCTGAAAAACTTCGTTTGGTAGGCGTTACCGGAACAAATGGAAAGACGACTGTAGTAAGCTTGCTTTTTCGCTTGTTCAGACGATTGGGGTACAAGGTCGGTTTGATATCAACCATTCAGTACCAGATCAATGAACAAGTCAAGCCGTCCACACATACTACCCCTAATGCGCTGGCATTAAACGAAATGTTGGCCACAATGGTAGATGAGGGCTGTTCTCATTGTTTTATGGAGGTGAGTTCACATGGTGTGGTTCAAGGAAGGGTGAACGGACTACATTTCGACGGCGGGGTGTTCACGAATATCTCCCATGATCACTTGGACTATCATGGGGATTTCAAATCCTATCTCGAAGCGAAAAAACAGTTTTTCGACGGACTTCCTTCAGATGCTTTCGCACTGGTGAATGTGGATGATAAGCGAGGCAGGGTGATGATACAAAATACCGCCGCACGAAAAGTAAGCTATGCTTTGGAGAACGCGGCTGATGTGCATACCAAAATGCTGGAAAACAGCTTTGATGGTCTGGTTTTGAAAATGGAAGGGGAAGAGGTGCACACGCGTTTGATCGGTAGGTTCAATGCCTATAACCTTACTGCGATTTACGGCGTGGCGGCTTTGTTGGGTGAATCCAAATACGAATTACTCACTAACCTTAGTGATTTAAGAACCGCTGAAGGGCGTTTTGACCAAGTTCGTTCTCCAAGTGGGCATTTAACGGGTATAGTAGATTACGCACATACACCGGATGCTTTGTTAAACGTGTTGACAACGATTGACGACATCAGAAGCAAAGGGGAACGCGTGATCACTATAGTAGGCTGCGGTGGTGACCGCGATAAAGCCAAGCGACCCGTTATGGCTAAAGTGGCTTGTGAGTTGAGTGATAGAGTGATACTCACTTCTGACAATCCGCGCTCTGAAAACCCTCAAACGATCATTGACGAAATGAGAGAGGGTGTTCCTGTTAAGCATGCGCAAAAAGTGCTGTGCATAACAGATAGAAACGAAGCCATTCGAACAGCCTCTCAGCTTGCCAGAGCAGGGGATATTATCCTTTTGGCAGGTAAAGGGCATGAAAAATATCAAGATATAAATGGAGTTAAAAAGCCATTTGATGATAAAAAAGTACTTCGTTCTGCTTTGCAAGAGGTAGACAGAGACAACAAGTACCCAGACAAAGACATAGCATAGCATTAGCATGTAAACCCGTTGGGCTTCACGTACGAACTTGACGGGTTTCGCTAAGCTGCTGTTATGCGAACTACCTCACTGATTGAAAACGAGCTGTTAATTATGCTGTACCATTTATACGAAATCATAGGGGATGTGCCCGGAGCACGACTCTTTGGCTATCTGTCTTTTAGAGCCGGATTAGCCATTGCTATATCCCTATTGATCAGTATGGTATTTGGTGGGCGATTGATTAAGCGTTTGTTGGGACTACAGGTTAGGGAAACAGTTCGTTCGCTTGGTTTGGATGGTGAAAAAAAGAAACAAGGTACGCCTACTATGGGCGGACTGATCATACTCGCGGCTATTATTATTCCCGTTTTGCTATTAGCGGATCTGAGGAATATTTATCTGCAACTCATCCTTTTGGTCACCGTCTGGTGTGGTGCCATTGGTTTTGTTGATGATTACATCAAAGTATTCAAGCGAGATAAAAAAGGCTTAAGAGGTAGAACCAAAATCATCGGTCAAGTGGGGATAGGTATGATCGTAGGAACGGTCATGTTCTTCCACAATGACGTTTTGATTCGGGCGGATATCACAGGAAACCCTGAGCAAAGCTTTTTCCAGGAAATGGACCGCTTTGAGCGAGTAACAGAAAAAGGAGAAACCCGCTTGGTGGTCGACTATAAAGCGCCGGTCACCAATTTGCCGTTTCTGAAAACCTATCAGTTTGATTATGCTTGGTTGGTGAAGTTTCTAGGGGAAAGCTACCAATGGTGGGCATTCCTCATTTACATTCCAGCGATCGTATTCATCATTACGGCGGTTTCCAATGCTGCGAATCTAACAGATGGTATAGACGGATTAGCAACAGGACTCTCAGCCATAGCTGGCATGGTACTGGGCTTGTTCGCCTATTTTTCAGGCAATGCCATTTTCGCGGACTATCTCAATATTATGTACCTGCCCAATACGGGTGAATTGGTGGTGTTTTCCGCTGCGTTCATCGGGGCATGTATTGGTTTCTTGTGGTACAATGTACACCCCGCTCAGGTATTTATGGGGGATACGGGAAGCCTAGCTTTAGGAGGCATCATTGCCACTTTAGCGATCATGGTAAGAAAAGAGCTATTGCTGCCCATTTTGTGCGGTATTTTCTTGATGGAAAACCTGTCTGTCATGATTCAGGTAGGCTATTTCAAATACACCAAGAAGAAATACGGTGAAGGGAGGAGAGTGTTTTTAATGTCACCCCTACACCACCACTACCAAAAGAAAGGGATGCACGAATCTAAAATCGTTGCTCGGTTCTGGATCGTAGGTATCTTATTGGCAGTGTTCACATTTATGACTTTGAAGATCAGATAATAAACAATCTAACAGCTTTTAGAACAATGAACTTTTTACGATCCATAAACAAGGTATTGGTACTGGGCGCGCAGCGCAGCGGTATTGGCGCTGCCTTATTGGCTCGTAGTAAGAACTACCAAGTGCTGGTCAGTGATTTTGGTGAAATACCCATTAAGTATAAGGCCGAGTTAATGTCCATGGATCTCGAATGGGAAGAAGGCGGACATACGCTTGCTGAAAGTTGGAAAGGTGATTTAGTGGTGAAAAGTCCGGGTGTACCTGAAAAAGCCCCTATCATCAAAACCCTACGTGCTAAAGGCATTCCCATCGTTTCGGAAATCGAATTCGCTTCTTGGTTTTCAGAGGCGAATCTACTAGCGATAACGGGTAGTAATGGTAAAACGACCACTACAAGTTGGTTGTTCCATTTGATAAAAGAAGAATTAGGAACAGTTGGTCTAGCGGGAAACATCGGTTCCAGCTTCGCGAAAGCAGTAGCCGAAAAAGAGCATGACCATTATGTGCTAGAAGTGAGCAGCTTCCAACTGGATGACATCTTGCGATTTAAACCGCATATCGCCATCCTGACGAACATCACAGCTGATCATTTAGATCGCTATGAATACGATATCGAGCAATATGCAGCTGCGAAATGGCGCATCACAGAGAACCAGAGTGATTTAGACCACTTCATCTTCTGTGCGGATGACAATAAGATCGTCGAGTTATTGGAGAGGGTGGGGACACGTGCATGTCTTCATCCCTTCTCCTTAACACAGGAACTTGTACATGGTGCATTCCTCAGAGAAGGAGAGATCGTATTCCGAGAGGAGAATGGAAAAGAAATACACCTTGCTGTTGATGAACTGAGCTTAAAAGGAGCACACAATGTAGCCAATGCGATGGCTGCCGGGCTCGCTGCTAAACTCATGGGCGTTCCTACATCGGCTTGGATGAAGGGCTTGACCAACTTCGCCCCTTTAGAACATCGACTAGAGCCAGTTGATACCATTGATGGCATTCATTTCATCAATGACTCTAAAGCCACCAATACAGATTCGGTGAGCTTTGCGCTCGAAGCGGTAGATACACCAGTTATATTACTGGCAGGAGGGGTGGATAAAGGCAATGATTATTCAGAGATCGTTCGCCTTTCATTAGGAAAAGTAAAACACGTCATCACCATTGGTGATAACGACCAAAAGATACATGAAGCTTTCGCTTCTATTGTTCCGGTGACAGAAGCTCCCTCAATGGGGAAAGCCGTGGAAATGGCTTTCAACTTCGCTAATGCCGGAGACACTGTGCTATTGTCTCCGGCTTGTGCGAGCTTCGATAGGTTTAAGAATTACGAAGACCGTGGTAAACGCTACAAAGATGCGGTTTACCAATTGCGTCCTTCGGTAAACGATAAATTGAGTGCAACGCATTCTTGATTACATACAAGGGGATCGCTTGATCTGGGTGGCCGTAATGGTGCTGTCGGTATTTTCCATGCTGGCGGTATACAGCTCCACTGGCTCTTTGGCATTCAAATACCAAGGAGGTAATACCGAGTATTATGTGATCAAGCACGGAGTACTGCTATTGCTCGGATTGTGCGTCATGTTTCTAGCACACCGGGTCAATTACAACTACTACTCACGTTTCGCTCAGATCGCCATGCTGCTCAGTGTACCATTGCTACTTTTAACCCTTTTCATGGGTACAGACATCAATGACGCGAAACGCTGGATCACGCTGCCCATCATTGGCATATCGTTTCAAACATCCGATCTGGCCAAATTGGCCTTGATCACCTACTTGGCAAGAGTACTTTCCAGAAAACAGCACATCATCGCTGATTTTGAAAAGTCCTTTTTGCCGATCGTCGCACCCGTTTTATTGATCTGCATGCTGATCGTTCCGGCCGACCTTTCATCAAGTCTGGTCTTGTTCATCACCTGTATGATACTGATGTTCATTGGCAGAATATCCGTCAAGCACATCAGTATGACGATCGCGGCGGGCATGGTCGCCTTCTTGTTCTACTTTTTCATCGCCAGTGTCACACCTCTCCAAAGCAGGATAGATACTTGGGTATCGCGCTTAGAGAATTTCCGAGCAGATGAAGGTGAAAACTATCAAGTACAACAGGCGAAGATCGCGATCGCTAATGGCGGCGTATTCGGTCTAGGTCCCGGTAAAAGTGCACAACGCAACTTCTTACCGCAACCCTATTCCGACTATATCTACGCCATCATCATGGAAGAATACGGCTTAGCCGGTGGTATACTCATTATGTTATTATACTTGATCGTGCTCTGGCGATCCATCGTCATCTTCGCCCGCAGCCCTGGTGCTTTCGGCGCACTTTTGGCGATCGGACTCGCACTTAGCCTGATCATACAAGCATTCATGAACATGGCAGTGACCGTTGATCTGCTACCTGTTACCGGATTGAACCTTCCCTTCCTGAGCATGGGAGGAACATCCACCTTGTTCTCCGCTCTGGCAGTGGGCATCATACTCAGCGTAAGCAGGTACATAGAACAACAAGAAGCCATATTCGAATAGTATTCATTCGTAGGGCACGCCCTGCGGGCCGGGCTATCCGCTAAATGGGCTACCCTGTCTGCTGCTTCGCTGGCAGGCGTAAAAATGGCTACCTCTGGGCCGCCTTTTT
>JAHDGT010000112.1 GCA_020631675.1 Bacteroidota bacterium | reverse complement strand
GAATTTGAACGGATAGCCCGGTGACCGCAGTAAAAGTTTGTGTTTTTGCTACGAAGCATGATTTGTCGGTAGAGGCGTTGCATGCAACGTCTTTACTTTTTCCGCTGTGGGATAAACTATCTCAAGGAAATAACACAAGCTTTTATTGCGGGCATGCGCCCAAATCAAACACACTTTAATCCCAATTCAAGAAACCGGTAATCACAAATTCAGTACGACGATTAGCCTGGTGTTCCGTTTCTTCACACTGCACCCCATCTTTACATCCGTTGGTCAACCTGGTTTCTCCATAACCGAAACCTGAAATATTGCGACGGCTAATGCCTTGCTCGACGATGTACTCGATAGCCGCATTTGCTCGGCGCTCTGAAAGTGCTTGGTTGTATTCTGCACTACCTCTTGAATCCGTATGTGATTCCAACTCTAAGATCAGTTCTGGATTATCCATCATGAACTGAACGATTTTATCCAGTTCAACCTGCGCATCAGGGCGGATGAAGTGCTGATCGAGATCGTAATAAATATGATCAATCTGCGGCAACGGTAAATCAGGATGTGAGCTAACCCCACCTGAAATAATGCGTATTGGTTTTTTCAGCTTACCTGTTTCTTGGTCGATATCAGGTATTTTAGTTACGGCAATATCTAAAGCAAGATCCTGTTGGAGCGGAGAAGAACAATCTCTACCCCGAGTTGATATGTCGCGGGTTTCAGAGAGGTAATATTTTTTCTTCACCATGAGCATATAATCACAACCCGGGTCGACTGGGAAAGAATAAATACCATTATCACCGCTTAACATCGTCTGTTCACCACCTCTGGTGAGGTTAAACAGGCGAATTTCAGCAGCTGGAACTCCTGAACCATCTTTTTTATTGTAGATCCGACCACGAACCTCACATTGCGGTAAATCAACAGGAGTAGGTGGCGTCTCTACCTCCTCTGGAGCACTTTTCACACAACTGAAACTGTAAATATCATCATCACCTATCCCTCCTACTCTATCAGAAGAAAAATATCCAAAGCACTCTTCATGATTGATGATGAAGCCGTAATCGTCACCATTAGAATTGATCGGGTAACGCAGATTTTCAGGCTGGCTCCAGTAACCTCTTCCTACAGAAGTGACAGAAAAAATATCTAAACCACCCAGACCAGAAAGTCCATCAGAAGAAAAATACAAGGTATTTTCGTCAGAAATGTATGGAAACATTTCGTTTCCTTCTGTATTGATCTCAGGACCTAAATTCTCGGGTACTCCCCAAGATGTACCATTCCTTTTTACGGAATAGATATCTGTTCCACCATATCCACCCGGCATATTGGAAGCAAAATATAATACATCCCCATCTGCCGTAAGGCTAGGGTGTCCTACAGAATAGACATCATCATTGAATGGCATGCCTTGTGGGAGTTCACCTCCATTGGTGCTTACTTCGTAAATCTTCAAGTTGCGCACCTTTCCTTTTTCTTGTTTTTGTGGGTTACCTGTGAAGTACATGGTTGACCCGTCTGGCGAAAAAGTAACTGTAGCCTCGTGATACTTCGTATTCGCTCGTCCGCGATATAAGGTTGGTCGATCCAGTTCAGCAGGATCGGTACCTACTCTAGCCGCATAGAAAAGGTCCAAGAAAGGTTGATCTCTTCTGTTGTAGACATTGCCTTTGTTTTTCACATTGGTTTCCGAAGAAAATACGATTCCATCTTGATAGAAGGCAGCTCCGAAGTCAGCTTTCTTGGTGTTGATAGCTGCTAAAGAAATTTGGTATTTACCGGGATCGGTCAGGTAGAACTCTGCTTGTTCGCAAGCATCAATCTGTTCTTCAGCGATCTTGGTCGCCCCGCCTGTCATTTTTTTGTACTGATTAAAAGACTCCTTTGCCTCTCCGTACTTTCCATTAGCCTTTAGGGCCATGCCGTAATAGTACAAATGAACCGGTTCTACTTCATCCGTTCGCACTACTCTGGAGTACCATTCTTCAGCAAGATTAGTTTTTCCCATTAATCGGTAGCAAGCCGCCAGATCGATCATCGCACGGGAACTTTCTTCTGTTTTCAATAAATTTTGATAGGCTTCGGCTGCCGCGGGATAAGCTCCCTGCTTATATAATTGACGCGCCTTATCTAATTTCGAGCTTTGTGCGAAAAGTACACTTTCCGAAGAAAGAAGCAGTGTCAGAAAACAACAAGCGACCAGAAGTAAAAAGTTACGGGAATGGTATTGCTGCATAGCAAGTTTATTTATTCGTAGGTTCGTTTATAATACTTTGGGGTCTATGAGGTAGTCTATACCACAATAGACGGTTTCGAGACGGCGAAGGCTGCAAATGGTAACGAAGAACTGATAGGTGTTCAACACATGAAACATTAGCGACTCTGTTTAACAGCACGCAACATTTCTCTTTTACGTGGTGGGCCCGCTAGCCGTTCTACTGTGAAACCCACCTCCTGCATAGCTCTACGTACCGCACCCTTAGCGCAGTAGGTGGTGAGTATGCCATTAGGCGCTAAAGACCTGAAAAGTTTGGCAAAAACTTCGACTGTCCACAATTCCGCTTGTGCTGTTGGGGCGAAAGCATCGTAGTAAATTATATCGAAATTATTGTCCGGAAGTGTCAACTCCTCCAATTTCTGGTCGATTTTTCTCATTGTAAATGCTTCAGACAAGGCAAAGTCCATATTCCAACTTGCTTGATGCATTTTCAGGAATAACTGCTGATGGTCAGCCTTCAAAGATAGAGCATCCAAAAAATCAAGCTTAGAAAATAACGCTTGCTCTAAAGGAAAAGCCTCTACAGTAGTATAGTGAATTCGACAGTTATCAGCCGCCAAGAAACTCATGAAGGCATTCAAACCTGTGCCAAAGCCCATTTCAAAAATGCGTACGTCATTGGTACGAGCCATTGTAGGCTTTAGCCCCATGTCAATAAAAACATGTTGGCTTTCTTGCACAGCACCATGTATAGAGTGGTAATGGACATCCATCCCTTCTAAAAAAACGGAAGAACTTCCATCAGCTGTTTTTACTATGGTTCTTTTCAATTTCTCTCTATCGGTTCATGATTTCTTTAAGATCGTCGATGATACGGTCATCACTTGGGCGATGCGCATTACTATCGGCGATATTCCCTTGTTTGTCGATGATCATGTATTTCGGAACACCGCTTAAGTCGAACATTTGTCCAATATCTGATAAGGTACCTGGTATATTAATGTGTATACCAGGCAAATTGCGCCCTATTACATAATTGCGCCAAGTCGGTTCATCTTCATCAACAGAGATGTAAACGAATTCCACAGGTGCCTCAGAGAACATGCTCTTCAAGCGTTTAGAGGGTGGAATTTCAGCAATACACGGCGCGCACCAAGTAGCCCAGAAATCGATATAAACAACTTTGCCTTTCAATTGCTTTAGATTAAAAGGACGTCCATCAATATCCTTAATTGTAAAGTCGGGAGCGGGCTGACCAGCGGATAGTTTACTAGCCACATTATAAACCGCATCAACAGCTTTGCGATAACGATCAGGAGGGTTCATGCCAATGAAATCACTGTACTTCGGCATGATGTTTTCCACTTTTCCGTAATTAGGACCATCCATAAGAATGGTGGTAAGAGCCAAGAAGCGGGTTTCGCCTGTTAGCATATTTTTAGCGTAGTCATATTTATCAGCATAATAATTATCATTATCATAAGCTGAAGCGCCTGTCGAGGAACGGAATTTAAAAGTGACCAAATCGCTAATAAAGCCTTCGTACCCATCTAATAATGCCGCATTCGCATCATCGAGTTTAAGGATATCGGTAAATAAATAGTAGTTCGGTGGCGTTTCACGAGTATGATCCACATTATTCGCCAAACCGTAAGCGATCGGGTAATCAAATAGCTCACTTCCCCATTCATAATCGATTCGAGCTTGAATGTAATTCACTAAGGCGAATGTGGGGCCTTCTGCTTTCCCTCGCTCTACAAAAGCGATTTTATCTTCCCGTAATTCTGTAACGGTTTCTTTGAAAATTTGCGGACTTACTGTCGCACTTTTACCTGCCGAACGAAGGCTGTTAAATTCTAAATTAAAGCGTTGTAATAAGCTATTATTGACGCTGCCTTTCCCTTGCCATTGAACACTAGCAGGTAAATTCAATGCACTGAAATTCAGCACCATATCATCACCTGGCTCAAAGAAGCCCGGAAAGTCCATTCCAAAATGGGTGACGATACCTGGTCTTGGCCCTTCTATGGGAAATTGCATTAAAAAGCTACCATCAGGATTAACCATTGACCCATAAGTGGTCACATTGGTACTAAAAGGACCATTCGGTAACTCAATACTGATGTATGTTTCTTGGGGGTTGGAGATGATGCCCCGTATGGTGACCAACTGCCCCATAGGGTCTTGTTGGGAGGGAGCTTCTGAAATCACTTCAGCTGATTTCGCTTCAGCACTTTCAGCTAATTCTTTATTAGCTGGCACTTCTGCAGTACAGCTAAAGGTCATCAGGAAAAATAAACTGAGTAGTGTAACACGTAACATAAGCACGTTATTGATTTGTGCGTAGCTATTCAAGTCAGGCAGTTTTTGCTGAAAAATATTATTCCCCGAATCAAATACCTTCAACTAAATAGATACAATTGCGCGAAGATACGAAGCTTAGCGCAAGTCTTTTGATGAATAACTTGCCATATACGACCATACTAAGGGCATATAGTAAAAAACGCGTTGACCATTGGTTCACCAATGATCAACGCGTTCGCTATATCCACTTGTGTAAAAGCTTTTACATTGTTCTGCCAATGATCTCTTTGAATGGACCATTACGTTGCCACAAATTACCTTCTTTATCTACACCATAAGTGATGTGATCTAATTTGAGCATGAAAGAAAAAACGGTTTCATAGCCTCTGGGCGGAGCCATTTTTATGCCCTGTTTTTCCCATGCCCCACTTGCGGACTTACCGAATACTTCATCACCAGGCATGAGATAGAAAGTAGTTACATCATCATGAAGCATGAACTTTTTAAGGAAACCACTTGGCTCAGATAAGGAAGCTGGACTTAATGATTGTACTGTTGCTTGTTGAATTGATGTTTGCTGTGCACTTAGCTGAAAAGTTGCTGTAAATAATATAGCAATGAAAAAAATGCGGAGAATCGATTGCATCATGAATACTAGATTAGAAGTTAAAGGAAAAGGAACCGAAAATCAAAGGGGGGATAGCATTGAAATACACGCTTGCTCTAAGTTACGCGATTGCTTTTATCATTACGAAGTGATTTTTCAAAAACAAGGGGGTAATTATTGTTGCGATAGTATGACATTAAACAATTTGTGAGTATTTTCGCAAGTCTTTAACCTAAACTTAAGTCGCTGCCAGTCCCTCGATCCATCCTTACCCAAAACAGGATGATCATTTGATAGCAAAGGCAGGACTAAGATGCTATCGCTATGCCGTGTACGTTACGCCCTCAACGCTTACCCCTACTACTAAGATACTCCTTTATATACCTCTTCTTACTGTTGACTCTAAACCTGTGGTTTGGGTCACAGCTTATTTATGCTCAGACATGCTCAACACATGAGATACACGAGCATTTAATGAAGGAAAATCCTGAGTATAACACACAACATTTGTTAAATGATGAGCTGATCATCGATTTATCAAAAGAGTTGTGGAAATACGGGATGGATGAAGCTAAAGGCAGTGGTGACATTTACACCATACCCGTTGTTGTTCATGTTATCCACCACCCATCTCATGCGGAAGGTTATGGCACGAACATCCCGCTTTCTCAAATTCAAGCTGGTGTTGAATACTTGACAGATGCTTTTAGGAACACAGGTGAGTATTTCCCTACAGAGGGAGCAGATGTGGGCATTGAATTTTGTTTAGCCTCCATAGCACCTGATGGTACGCCAACAGATGGTGTCACTCGCCACGGAAGCTATACCTACTTAGAAACAGATATGGCGACGGAAGAGCCCGCCATTAAATCAGATACCGATAGCTGGGATACAGATTACTATATGAACATTTGGTTGGTGGAAGAAATTTGCAATAGCGAATCCACTAGTAGTAACCCCTGTGGTACAGCTGGCTACTCCTACTACCCTACTGCTGCTGGTGCTTATTATGACGGCATCGTTTCAGAACATCAGTTTTTCGGAGTAAATGCCAATGACACCAAAGTGGTGGTACATGAAGTAGGCCATTACCTTAATCTTTACCACACCTTTCAAGGAGGATGTAGCAATAGCGACTGTGCCAGTGATGGAGACAAAGTGTGTGATACCCCGCCCGACGGTTCTTCTACACCTGTAGATTGTGATGAAACAGCGAATTCTTGTACCAGTGATGATGATGACAGTTCATTACAAAATCCTTACCGTCCACTTTTCTTGGGTGGATTAGGGGATCAGAATGACATGACAGACAATTATATGGACTATAATTATCGCTCTTGTCAAACTGGATATACTGCTGGACAAAGTGATAGAATGCGTTTGACTCTAGAAACCATCAGAGCGAGTCTACTCTCCTCGATCGGATGTAGTTCTAGTTTGAGTGTTGATGCGGGAATCAGTAACATCACAAGCCCTAGTGGTTATAGCTGCAGTGATGAAGTACCCGTAACCGTTACGCTAACAAATTATGGTGTAGCTCCTTTGACTTCGGTCACTATTGAGTACAGCATCAATGGCTCTACTGATATTTATCAACAAAGTTGGGATGGCTATTTGACCACCTCTCAGTCTTCCAGTATTCTGTTAGCTACTCCACTTAGTCCATCCGCTGGTGGTGCGACTGTTGTTGCTTATACTACGCAGCCCAATGGAATGGCGGATGAGAATCTGAGTAATGATGAAGAAAGCAGCAATTTCGTACAGACTTATGAAACCCAGTATACGCCAAGTACAAGTTCATTCGAATCAGGAAGTACAGAAGTTTGGGTCGCCAATAATTTAGACGCGAGCAATACTTGGGAAAACGCGAACATCTACGGTTGTGATTCTAAAGGAACACATGCCATAAAGATGGATAACTTCTCCTATAGTGATGGCTATAATGAGTCGGATAACTTAGTAGCCCGCTACGACCTATCAGATGTGGCGGTCGCCAACTTGAGTTTTGATTTGGCTTATGCTCAAAGAAGTGCGCTTTATCCGGATCGCTTGAAGGTTCAGGTTTCAACTAATTGCGGAGCAAGCTACCAAACATTGTATGATCAGCAGGGAGGCTTTTTGTCTACTACAGCAGGGTATTACACAAGTGCTTGGGCACCGACCACTTGTTCTGATTGGACAACCGTAGGCTTAGATCTTACAGAATATGTAGGACAAGAGATCATGATTCTTTTCAACAGCATCTCTAAGGGAGGGAACAATCTTTATCTGGATAATATACAAGTAAACAGCTCTGATGATGCACCTTGTCTTGCGCCCGAATTTAGCATTTCAAACATCACCTATACCAGTGCGCAAATTTTCTGGCCGACCATAGATGATACCCAAACCTATGAGCTGCGCTATAAATCAAGTGGCTCCAGTACTTATCAAGGTTACTATGAGGATGTGAATCCTCCCTTCGTAATTATTGGTTTAGAGGCAGGTTCTTTTTACGATGTGGAAATGAGAAGCATTTGCGAAGAAGGCACTAGCGCCTGGAAAGATGTTTCCTTCAATACTGAACTAACAGATTGTGTACCTCCTAGTGGATTAAGTATTGATGATGTTGACGCAACTTCTATTGATGTAAGCTGGAATCCTGTTGCGGATGTTGGCATCTATATTTTCCAATACAGTGATAATGGTGGTGTGGATTGGGAAACGGAATATGTTTCTGAAACCGCTTATTCTTTGACCGGACTAGCGACAGGTGTAAACTACCTCATTCAAATTCAAAGTGTGTGTGGTGGTGCGACCAGCTTCATCTACGGACCTATTGAAATCTATACGGAGCAATCTTGTGACCCACCTAGTGACTTAGTTGTTACAGATGTGAGCCTGACTAGTATTACCGCTGAATTGGCATTGAGTGATGATGCCATCAGTTATGTATTCGAGCACCGTAAACTGGGTGATATTGGCTGGTCAAATGCTTATACCGGAAGTAATATTCATACCATTAATGATCTGGAACCCGATACGCATTACGAGCTACGCATGAAGTCAGTTTGCCCGGGAATCACTGGCGAACCTACTCCTATAACAGTTGTTAAAACGGTTGGCCCTTGTGCGGCCCCACTATATCCTCAGATCATTGAAATCGGTGATGATCACGCGACCCTCGCTTGGCAGGGATCCGCAGAAATTGATTCTGTACGCATTCGATACCGTGAAATAGATGGTTTTTGGCAGCAAATTAATGTTGTAGGTGATTCCTATTTACTGGAAGGACTTGATGCTTGTAAAGCATATGAATTTAAAATCCGCAGCTTCTGCCCTGATCAGGATCCAAGCACCTATGGGGAAACCATCAACTTTGAAACTTCTTGTGGGGGCTATTGTAGTGTGTTCACAGAAACGAGTGAATTCGATTGGATAGAATCTGTCACCATTGGCACCTATACCAATATCTCTGGTCAGAATGGCGGCTTTGGAGATTTCAGCGATGAAGAGATCTCACTTACTCCGGGCAACAGCATTAATATCAGCTTAACCGCTGGTGTGGACCGAAAAGCCATTCGCGCTTATTGGGACATCTGGGTGGACATGAACCACAATGGCGAGTTCGAAGAGGAAGAACTCATTCTTACCGCTGGTGATCCGCTATTCGGTGTCATTTATGAAAGCAGCCCTACTATTTTGAAAAACGTGGTCATTCCCGATTGGGCTGAACCGGGCACTACTCGTATGCGTGTCGCCCTTCAATTTGACCAGCACGCTTCTCCTTGCGAAGATTATACCTTCGGCGAAGTGGAAGATTATACGATCATCATTAACGATTAAGAAAACAAGTACCCATTCACTTCACTCCTTCTGCTTGGTATCAATGATGATCGTTACCGGTCCGTCATTCAACAGCCTCACTTTCATGTCCGCACCGAATTCTCCGGTTTGGATGGGCTGTTCACTGTAGGTTTGTAAAACCGACATGAATTTTTCATACAAAGGAATAGCCACTTCCGGACGAGCCGCCCTGATGTACGAAGGGCGGTTTCCCTTTTTCGTACTCGCATGCAGGGTGAACTGGCTCACCACTAAAAAACCGC
Source organism: Bacteroidota bacterium (assembly GCA_020631675.1). GTDB lineage: Bacteria > Bacteroidota > Bacteroidia > Chitinophagales > UBA2359 > JAHDGT01. The sequence goes on along the minus strand of JAHDGT010000112.1, from coordinate 1,751 downwards.
CGCCCACATCTTGGATCGAGCGATTCATTTTCCCGTCTTCATCACTGAAAATACGCAGCTTAGACAGCTTGGCAGTTAGCCATTGTATATCCTCCTCCGTATCCGCATTTTCTATACCCAATAAAACCAGTAATCCCTGATCAATTTGCCCGCTTATTTGCCCGTCTATGGTCACCGAAGCTTCACTCACTCTTTGTATGACTGCTCGCATTTGTTTGGTTTTGATTTGATTGTTCAGGGCGCGTGCCCGCCTGCGGCAGGTCACCGGGCTATCCACTAAATTCGGCAGCCCCCAATGCTTTTCGCTGGCAGGGCTGGCGGTGGCTACCTCTGGGCCGCCCCGCCAGCCCGCCGCTCAATAGCATTGGGGGCTACCTCATACCGCTCCTATCCCTCGCGCACGGGAAAGGAAAGATCAACCCATATCACGTTCCCAGTAGTTCACGCCTTCAATATCGCCCAAGATACTGAGATAGCTCATAAATCGGGTTTCGGCGATCTCGCCCGCTTCTATAGCGGCTTTAACGGCACATTTGGGTTCAAAACGGTGTTTACAATTATTGAATTTGCACTCGGGGATGAGTGCTTGGAACTCTCTGAAATAATGCCCCACTTCCTCCGGCTCTACTTCCACCACTTCAAATTCTTTAATGCCCGGGGTATCTATGATGTAACCGCCGAAGGGCAGGTCGAACATTTCGGCAAAAGTGGTGGTGTGCATGCCTTTTCCGGTGGAGTCTGATACTTGATGGGTCCGCAACTCAAGGTTGGCATCTACCCTATTGATCATGGTGGATTTCCCGACCCCGGAAAAGCCTGCCACTAAGGAGACTTTATCCTTCAGCAGCTCTTCTACGGCTTCTATATTATGGCCTGACTCCGCACTTGCCAACACACAAGTATAGCCCAGAGGTTCATAGATCGCACAAGCTTCTTCAAACTTTCGCTGATCTTTTTCTGTGTAAATGTCGTATTTATTGAACAGCAGAACGGTGGGAATATGGAACATTTCCGCATTCATGATGAAGCGGTCTATGAAGCCTAGTTTTGTTCGCGGCTGGGAGAAAGTGACGATCAGAACGGCTTGATCAATATTGGCCGCTATGATGTGTTTCAAATGCCGCTTGCGGGGCGAGCGGCGTGTGATGTAGTTGTTCCGCGGGTATATCTTGGTGATCAGGGCCTGTGCTTCATTGCCTGCTTCGTTTTCCACTTCTACCATGTCACCTACGGCAACGGGATTAGTGGATTTGATACCCTTTAGGCGCAACTTGCCTTTTAAGCGGCAATTTTTGAGCATTTCTGAGCCTTCAACGGCGACCAGATACCAAGAACCTGTGGATCGGAGTACTCTTCCTTTCAAATGTTATGATTTTGATGGAGACATAAGACGTAAGACATAAGACTCAAGACCACTGAAATGGAAAGTTTATCCTAATCTACTTATCGGCTTTTGTCATTTACTTTATGTCATTAATTGTCACGTCTTCATAAACATGATTCGTTCCACAACTTGCATGACTATAGAAATAAGTAAGCAGCTCCCGAAAAAGTTCCCACTGTGGACTTCTGCGAGGGATAGGAGTGGTACTAAATGGGATAGATGGGGCGTGAGTGCCTGCTTGGCGGGGGCGGCCCAGAGGTAGCCACCGCCAAGTAGTGCAACGAACCCCCAGATAGCCCATTTTGTAGGAACGGATAGCCCGGTGCCCGCAGTGAAAGGCTGACGCCTTTAGACATAAGACTCAAGA
>JAHDGT010000111.1 GCA_020631675.1 Bacteroidota bacterium | reverse complement strand
ATTTCAGGAGTCACCTATTAGCACATCTTTCAGCAAACAAAAAGGCGTTTATGGTTCACCATAAACGCCTTTTTGTTTGCTGAAAGACTTTTTCTAACCGATGAGGTCATTAGCAATCAGATATTCCGCGATCTGAACAGCATTAGTAGCTGCTCCTTTTCTAAGATTATCAGAAACCACCCACATATTTAAGGTATTGGCTTGAGAGTCATCCCTTCTCAATCTTCCCACAAAAACATCATCTTTACCTTTCGCGAATAAGGGCATGGGATAAATGTTGTTTTCAACATTATCCATCAATTTGACGCCTGCGGAGTCTTCTAGGACATTTCGAACCTCAGTCATGTCGAACTCATTGTGAAATTCAACATTGATCGCTTCAGAATGCCCACCAATAACAGGAACACGGACAGCGGTTGCAGTGATACCGATGGCTTGTTCTTGCAAGATTTTTCTTGTCTCGTGAACCAACTTCATTTCTTCCTTAGTGTAGTCATTATCTAAGAAAATATCACAATGAGGCAAGCAGTTCAGGTCGATTTCGTAGGGGTAGACCTTTTCTCCTTCAATGCCACTACGCTCACAACTCAGCTGTGAAACGGCTTTTTTGCCCGTTCCTGTAACAGACTGGTAAGTGGAAATGACCAAACGCTTTAATCCGTATTTGAGATGAAGCGGATGCAGTGCCACAACCATTTGTATGGTGGAACAGTTGGGATTCGCTATGATCTTATCTTCTCGCGTCAATATATTGGCATTGACCTCAGGGACGACCAATGGGACATCATCATGCATTCTCCATGCGGACGAATTGTCAATTACGACAGTACCCATTTCTTTAAAACGAGGTGCGAACTTAAGAGATGTACTACCCCCAGCGGAAAAGATGGCGATATCTGGAGCATTATTGATAGCGACTTCCATATCTAGTACCTCGTGTTCCTCTCCGGCAAAACGTATCTTTTTACCTACGGATGCTTCAGATGCCACGGGTAATAAAACATCAACAGGAAATCCTCTTTCTTCTAGTACCTGTAGCATTTCACGGCCAACCATTCCGGTTGCTCCTACAACAGCTATTTTCATTAGTATATGTGGTATTGAACAGTTTCTTAAAATGCTTCTGTTGTGTTAACTCGACCCAACAGAAATCATATATACAAGCTTCATGCCTGTATAGGTGTACTACATTAAAAGGTACACCCAACAACCGCAAAGTTAGCCTATTAGTAGCTTAGTTGATTCAAACTACACTATTTAAATACGAAATTGAAAGTCTGATTTCCACAAAAAAATAATCACTTAAAAAAACATAGTAGAAAAAAATGAACAAGCATACAGCGTTAATGCTTTAGGATGTATCTTAAGCACAAACAAGAGAATAAAAAGATATGAACAACTTGTTAATAGCTTGGTATTTTCTATACTAACTTGTGATCGTTCTAATGGTATGCGTCTGTTAAACGACCATATTTAACATTAGTTGGTAGTTATTCTCGCTTGAGTATACTTGACATGTACTATATCTCGCTTGTTTTTTACTAACTTAGTTTTTACAAAGGAGAATCCATCTCACTTTTCTTCTTTATGGTGGGCATATCCCCTTTTCGCTTCACTATCACAAAAACTATTCTTAATCGTTGTACGCTTTTTTCGATGAATTACGCTAAAAAACGTACTTTTAAGCGGCTATCTGTCGTTCTTGTCTTGTCTTTCTTAATTACACAAAGTCTCCACTCCCGAATGGAAAGAAAAACTTAGTAATAGAAGGAAGCCGAACGCAACCTAAGAAAATTTAATCTGAACTAGGATGAAAAAGATTGTTACACGTTTATTAGCACTGGTTTTAATGGTGCTAGGTATGCAGAACCTGCAAGCTCAGGATATTCACTTCTCGCAATTTTATTCTGCCCCACTTACCTTGAATCCTGCCATGACAGGTAATTCAAATGGTTTGTATCGTGCTGCGGTTACCTACAGAAACCAGTGGTCTTCCATTCCCGCTCCATACTCAACAGTAATGGCGTCTTTTGAGTATTCTCCACTTGCCTGTCAGTTAGGAATTGACAATTTGGGCATTGGTCTGGTAATATTTAATGATGTGGCTGGTGACGGTCAGCTGAATACATTCAACGGAGCATTATCACTTGCCTACCACAAAGGTTTGGATGCGGAAAGCCGTTTCCGTATCTCTTTAGGTGGTCAGGTAGCTTACACGACGAAAAGTGTAAATGTGGATAATCTTCTGTTCAGTACTCAGATCGAAGATTTCCAGTTCAACCCATTATTACCTAATGGGGAGCCTATTCAGGATCAGAACTTTAGCTATATAGATTTTAATGCTGGTGGTATGTTTACTGCTGCTGTAAGTGAAAGAGCTAACTTTTATATTGGAGGTGCTTACTTCCACCCAACTGAGCCAGAAGAAACATTCTTAGTAAGTAACCTTACGCCAGCTGGTGAAAAAACTTTGGATCCACGCTTAGTAGGACACTTAGGAGGTAGCTTCTTTGTATCTGATAACATCAGTATTTCTCCAAGTGCTCTATACATGCAACAAAGTGGAAGTACGGAAACTATTCTCGGTGCTGCTTTTGGTTACCATATGGCGCAAGACAATCGCTATCGCAGAGGTAGTTCAGCGAGTGATGGTACTGGTATCTACGTTGGTGGTTGGTACAGAATGGGAGATGCGATCGTTATCTTGATCGGTGCTGATTATCAAAGTATCCGCTTCGGATTCTCTTATGATATCAATATATCTGAGTTGGATGTCGCCTCAAACAACCAAGGTGGTTTGGAATTGTCTCTAATGTATACAGGGCCTTCTCCTGAATGTAAGAAGCGTTCCAAGTTATACTGCCCACGTTTCTAATTAGCTTATAGCCTTTTTTATGCAAGGACGGTCGTATGGCATTTAGCTGTGCGACCGTTTTTTTGTTTATTTACAGTGCAAATAAATCAAGCTCATGGAAAAAAAGATTCTTTTATTGATTCCGCTATGTTTTTTCGCACTAATAATCAGTAGTTGTGCGGATGGGGCAAAAGCTAAAAAAGAACAAGCGATAGACGCGAGAACTGCGATCAACAAAGCAAAACTGTTCATAGCACAACAGGGTTATACGGATAAAAAGGTGGATCCCGCTGTAACAGAAGTCAAATTCGAGAAAGGCGAGTTTGCCAGTGACCCAGCTGATATTCTAGAACTGAGATATAATACCCTACAAAAAGAAGCAGTCGGCGCAAGGGTTTATGGACCAGAGAGGTCTTGGGCCGTAGGTTTTCAGCATATGGAAAAGGAAAACAATATTGCAAGGGTGGTCGCAATGGATAGTATGGGGATTAATTTGGTTATGCAGCCACAGAATGTAACTGTTTCGTGGCTGTTAGGACAAGAAGCACCACCTGTTAAAGTTGAAGAAAAAGACGTAAAATAATTTTTCCTGGTTTTGAATTAAACGATACTCCCCCAAGCTGGTCTATTATTTTGTATGACATGCGAAACCGCTCATACACTATAAAACAGGGACAAAATTTTGGGGGACATGATAAGCGGCTTGCTACTTGAATTGTAGCGAGCCGCTTTCTTTTTGTACTTATAATTAGCTTTTAAGGCTCATAAGCAAGACTTGGGGCCAGCCAACGCTCTACTTCTTCTAAGGCTAGACCTTCATTTTCAGACAAGGATTCTACTTGATCTTTATTAACTAGTCCGATTCCAAAGTATAAACTATCAGGGTGAGAGAAATATAAGCCACTAACGGCAGCGGCAGGGTACATCGCACAGCTTTCGGTTAATTGAATAGTTGTGTTTGCTTCTACATCCAACCAAGAAAACAGGCTGCGTTTCATTCTGTGGTCAGGGCAAGCGGGATAACCTGGTGCAGGTCTAATACCTCTGTACTTTTCTGCGATGAGGTCTTCATTGGTCAGCTTTTCATTTGCTTCGTAACCCCAGAATTCTTTACGGACTCGCTCGTGCATGCGTTCCGCGAAAGCTTCGGCTAAGCGATCAGCGAGCGATTTTAGCATTATCGCCTTATAATCGTCTTGCTCGGATTCGAATTTTTTCACCCATTTTTCAATGCCGATACCAGTAGTTACCGCAAAACCACCTAAGTAATCTTGCTGTCCGCTGTTCTGTGGGGCAATGAAATCACAAAGACTTCGGTTAGGTAGTCCCTCTGCTTTTTTCACTTGCTGTCTTAGACACTGAAAAGTTATAGGATGATTTGTGCCTTCTGCAACTATTTGGTCTTCAGTGGTGCTATAGGCAGGGTATATGCCAATGACGCCTTTAGCTTCCAGCCAGTTCTCCGCGATCAATTGATCCAGCATACTATTGGCATCATTGTATAGCTTCTTTGCTTCCTCGCCTAAATTCGGGTCATCGAATATAGAAGGGAATTTACCCCTTAATTGCCAACTGCTGAAAAATGGCGACCAGTCGATGTATTTCCTTAATTCATTGAGGTCATAATTGTCAAATACCTTTGTACCGATGAAGTTGGGTTTAGGAGGAGTATAACTGCTCCAATCAGTTTGGTAGCCATTCGCACGCGCGGCACTTATGGGTAAGAAATCACGGCGTTCTTGCTTATTGGCGAATCGCTGTCTGAACTGCTCGTATTTTTCTTGCGTATGGCGCATTAATTCTTCATGCCCCTCGCCTAAAAGCGCATTCACTACAGGAACACTTCTACTGGCATCTAGAACATGTATGGTTGGTCCGCTATATTGAGGGGCGATTTTTACAGCAGTATGCATTTGGCTGGTCGTTGCCCCACCAATTAAGAGCGGTAGCTGTAAGCCTGCACGTTCCATTTCTCGTGCCACATCGACCATTTCATCTAATGATGGGGTGATCAGTCCGCTAAGACCGATGATATCCACTTTTTCTTCTTTTGCTCTTTTGATGATTTGTGCTGTAGGCACCATTACGCCCATATCGATCACCTCGTAATTATTGCAGGCCAAGACCACTCCTACGATATTCTTTCCGATATCGTGGACATCTCCCTTTACCGTAGCCATTAGAATTTTCCCTTGTGCTATGGCTTCGCCTCCTTTTTCAGCTTCTATGAAAGGTTGTAGATAGGCAACAGCTTTTTTCATGACTCTGGCGGACTTCACCACCTGTGGTAAAAACATTTTACCAGCACCGAACAGATCGCCTACCACATTCATACCAGCCATAAGCGGCCCTTCAATGACTTGAATGGGGCGATCGTGTTGTTGGCGAGCTTCTTCCGTATCCGCTTCTATGTGGTCTACTATGCCATTGACCAGTGCATGTTGTAAACGTTTTTCAACGGAAAGCTGGCGCCAGCTTTCATCTTTTACCCGTTTTTTACCATCACCTTTTACTTGTTCGGCATATTCTACCAATCGTTCAGTCGCATCTGATCGGCGATTAAAAAGTACATCTTCTACTCTTTCTAAAAGCTCCTTCGGAATCTCTTCATATACTTCGATCATGCCCGCATTTACGATTCCCATGTCCATACCTGCTTGTATGGCATGGTACAAAAAGGCGGCATGCATAGCCTCTCTAACTACGTTATTTCCTCTGAATGCGAAAGAGATGTTACTAACACCGCCGCTGATGCTTACCAGTGGCATGCGCTCTTTGATCTGTCGAACGGCTTCTATAAAAGCGATCGCATATTCGGCATGTTCTTCAATACCTGTAGCTACGGCGAAAATGTTCGGGTCGAAGATGATGTCTTGAGGCGGGAAACCGAGCTGTTCGGTCAAGATCTTATAGCTGCGCTCACAAATTTCAACTTTGCGTTCAATGCTATCCGCTTGTCCGTTTTCGTCGAAAGCCATGACAACTACGGCTGCCCCGTATTTCCTTATGACTTTTGCTTGTTCAATAAAGGCTTCTTCTCCTTCTTTTAGACTGATGGAATTCACTACGCCTTTACCCTGTAAGCATTTTAAACCCCTTTCCAAGACCGTCCACTTAGAAGAATCGACCATGATGGGGAGCTTGGAAATATCAGGTTCTGAAGCGATAAGACTCAAGAAATGATGCATCGCTTCTTCGGAGTCAAGCATGCCCTCATCCATATTCACATCGATGATCTGCGCGCCTCCTTCAACTTGATGGCGAGCTACGGAAAGTGCTGTTTCATAATCTCCTGATTTGATCAGTCGAGCAAAGCGACGCGATCCGGTAACGTTGGTACGTTCACCTACGTTAACGAAATTACTTTCAGGGAAGACTGTCAATGGCTCCAAGCCACTCAATCGAAGTACTGGTGTGATCGTTGGGATCTCACGTGGGGCGATGCCCTTTACATGCTGAACAATGTGTGCGATATGATCTGGCGAAGTACCACAGCAACCGCCTACGATATTCACCAAACCGCTACGTGCGAACTCTTCAATGAGGCAGGCGGTTTCGTGGGGCTGTTCTTCGTATTCACCAAAAGCATTCGGCAGTCCGGCATTGGGGTAACAGCTGATCATACAATCGGCGATCTTGCTGAGTTCTGCCAAGTAGGGGCGCATTTCTTCAGCACCAAGTGCACAGTTCAAACCAACGGCGAAAAGCGGCATATGGCTGATGGAATTGTAGAAAGCTTCTACGGTCTGTCCGGACAAAGTTCTTCCGCTGGCATCTGTGACCGTAACGGATACCATGACAGGTATAGATTTACCGACATTTTCGAAAAGCTCTTGAATGCCGTAAAGGGCAGCTTTACAGTTCAGGGTATCGAATACGGTTTCGACGAGAAGCACATCGGCACCTCCATCCAGCAGTCCTTTTGCCTGTTCATAATAGGCCTTTCTCAACTCGTCGAATGTGACGGATCTGTAGGCGGGGCGATTGACATCTGGCGATATGGAGGCGGTTACATTCGTAGGTCCGATAGAACCCGCTACAAATCGAGGTTGGTCAGGGGTCTCCAGTGTCATTTTATCTGCTGCGGAGCGGGCGATGCGCGCGGCAGCGAGATTCATTTCGTAGGCATGAGCTTCTAAGCCGTAATCACGTTGCGAGATATTGTTCGCATTGAAAGTATTGGTTTCAATGATATCGGCACCTGCTTCTAGGTATCGCCAGTGTATTTCCTCTATTATTTTTGCTTGAGTAAGGCAAAGGAGGTCATTATTGCCTTTAAGATCTTGGCTGTGAGCCGAGAATTGCTCGCCCCGGAATTGGGCTTCGGAAAGTTGGTAGGTTTGGATCAAACTACCCATTGCCCCGTCAATGACGAGGATACGCTGCTGCGCAGCCTGCTGTATGCTCATATGTATTTGTTTATTAGTTCGGTTAAGCCGGCTTCGAGCTCAATAAAATCAAGAAGAAGTCCGTTTTACCACCAGGGCCGAACAATAAACAAATCCGCCCAAGTAGGTATAAGAAGCGCAAAGGTAATGGCTATAACGATCTCACGCAAGGGATAGGAGTGGTAATGAGCCGACCGGATGCGCCCTGAGCGGCGGTGTAAAAAGGCGGCCCAGAGGTAGCCATTTTTACACCTGCCAGCGAAGCAGCAGACGGGCGGGGAATTTTAACGGATAGCCCGACCACGCAGTAAAAAGGGGCATGACCATTTTGCCAAAAGCAATCGTAGCGGCAAGATTTATCGCGCCGTTCTTGCCGCACCTAACAATTGGACTGATGAAAAAACACCCCCTTTTTATTGCGTGGATGCGCCCTGAGGTAAACTATTTTTCTAATAAGAAAAGGTCATTACCTCTGATGTAGGAGATCACCCAAACGCCTATCAAATAGGCCGTGGCTCCTGGGAAGGGCTCGGGGATGGTCATATGCGCCATGATGGCACCTCCAAAGTAAGCACTGAGCACCAAGGCACCGAAGCGCATGGTTTTGGGGATGACGAACAAGATCACGCCCAGTAGTTCACCCAGCCCGATGATGAGTTCCCAACCGCTGATGCCGAACCTGCCGAAGTTTGCTACGACCTCTTCATGTGCGATCAGTTTGCCGTATATGCTCGGGATCAATGAGAGTGCCATTAATATGGTGAGCAGCCAGCCTAGGTTCTGGCGGTTCAAATATTTTTGCATGAGGATCTTTTTTATGTAGCTGGTAAGTTAAGCAATTCGATGAAATCGCGCATCTTTGTATTGCTAGAGCTTTAAAGGCTCCATCACGGCAACTAAGATTTCCCTTCCCACACTAACAAGTATAGCAGAGCAGCTTATGCAGTTGTTCTGATATCCATTTTACCATTTTCAATAGATCGCTTAATCCGATGATGTTTATTGACCCATCTGACCACCCTGTGCTTTCGCGTATTTCCATGTTTGTATTTGTACTCGTTCTTTTCGGGTTTTTACAAGTTTCTTTTGATACGGCTTTATATGCGCAAGGGAGTAAAAAGAAAAATGAGACTTACTTGAACCGAGTGGAGTTTTATGATGAAGTGCGTGCCCGACTAAATAAAGAATTTCCGAAGTGGCGCATTGTTTTCAGGGGGCAGGAGCATGTGATTTATCGTAATAGTGTAGCGATCGTACCTTTTGAGAAGCATAAATATGCTGCTAAGAAAGAGTCTGAATTGAGTAAGACGGAGCAGATGGAACTGGTCATAGTGTATAAGCCTTTTTCGTACCAAGAGGCGATTGAAAAAGGGGAGTCAATGATGTTGGATCGCGACCTTCAGTTGAAGGAGAAGTATGGTATGAGTGAGATCATGAGTGATGATGGGAGAGGATTGTTTTATGCGAGTAATCGCGATCAGAAGAATCGTTTAGCGAAATACTTATTGGCGAAAAAAGTGTTGATCAAAGAGGAGGTGATCTTCCCGGATCTGTATGTGGAAGATTATGAAGTTGATCTGGATAAAAAACGTCCTGAATTCTATAAGGTATATCCTCAAGAGGTAGAAGGGGAAGTGGATGCGATTTATGCTATGGTTAAAGAGGTGATCAAAGCGGGAAAGAAAAAAACTAAATAAGCTCAGTGTGTCTTTAGCCTCATTTTTATTACCCGAGCGTTTGGAAGCTGGCTGTGATGAAGCGGGCAGAGGCTGCTTGTCGGGCCCGGTTTATGCGGCAGCCGTCATTCTGCCGAATGAGTTCTACCATCCTTTATTGAATGATTCCAAGAAATTGAGCGAGGCGGATCGTTATACCTTGCGCCCTATAGTGGAGGCAGAGGCACTTGCGTGGGCGGTAGGTGTGGTCAGTGCTAAAGAAATAGATGAGATCAATATTTTGAATGCCTCTTATTTGGCGATGCACAGAGCGGTTGATCAGCTAGAAAGTCGCCCTGATTTTTTACTGATCGACGGGAATCGTTTTAAGGCATATGCTGAGATACCTCATGCATGTATTATTAAAGGGGACGGGAAGTATGCTGCTATTGCTGCTGCTTCGATTTTAGCGAAGACCTACCGAGATGACCATATGATGGAGCTGCATGAGCAATATCCAGATTATGGGTGGAATACGAATAAGGGCTACCCTACGGTGAAACATAGGGCAGCCATTAAAGAGAAAGGGGCTTGTGAGTGGCATCGACAGAGCTTCAGATTGTTGAAAGACGAGCAACTCAAGTTGGAATTGTAAGGAATAGACAGGAGTAGTTACACTACCGTTTCTTCTAAAATCTGCGCTGTGTGATCTTTGGTCACCACCTTTTTAATGATGCGCTCGATCACCCCCGATTCGTTGATTAAAAATGTGGTTCGGAAAATACCCATGACCTCTTTACCCATGAACTTCTTCTTACCATATACGCCATAAGCTTCTGCTATTTCGCGGTCTTTATCTACGACCAAGCTGAAGGGCAATTCGAATTTATTGATGAAGTTGGTGTGCGATTTCGCTGAATCTGGACTAATGCCTAATACCGTATAGCCGTTTGCTTGTAGATCCGCGTAATTATCTCTGATATTACAAGCCTGTTTGGTACAACTGGGTGTATTGTCTTTTGGGTAGAAATAAAGTACCACTTTTTGACCTTTGAATAGGTCTAAACTGATGGTGTCACCATTTTGGTCGACACTACTGAATGCAGGGGCTTGGTCTCCTGCTTGAAGATGAGTCATGCTGGATTTTTAAGGTTGATTACATATATTATGCACACATGTTTTAATAGAGAGAACATCTGTGCTTATTGCTTTAAACGAACACGCTAAAATCATTTAAGTTCAAAATCAATTTTTTATGTTTTAATGTTTTTTTGAAGTTATGTGTTTTTGTTTGTTGTCACAAGTTAATAAAGTACCCAAGCCTGGATTGGTGGCTTTAATGAACATTAATACAACTATAAATAACGAACTTAATGGCTAACTTTGAACAAACTATTTACCAAAACAACTTTTGCTATGAGACAGTTAATGGTCTTTTTGACCCTAATAGGATGCTTGGCATTCGGGGCATGTAGCCAGGGAGATGGTGCAGCCAAGAAAGCAGAAACTAAGCCTGCTGCTGCAACGCCTAAGAAAAGCCAAGCGGATATAGATCGCGAGCTTATCGCTGGTTTTGTAAAAGATAATAACATGACGGCAGTGGCTACTCCTAGTGGTTTACACTACGTTATTGAAAAACAAGGAACAGGGGGTTTGCAGCCAACTGATGAAGTAGAAGTACACTATGAAGGTACTTTGCTGAATGGTGAAAAATTCGATTCTTCTTATGACCGTGGTCAGACTGCTTCTTTCCCTTTAAACAGAGTGATTCGCGGTTGGACGGAGGGTATTCCTCTTATCGGTGTAGGTGGAAAAGGTAAGTTGATCATTCCTTCTGGTTTAGCTTATGGACCACGTAAACGCCCTAAGATTCCTGAAAACTCTGTGCTTGTTTTTAATGTGGAGGTGATCGCTAAAAAAGACAAAGCAGTGGCTACACCAAAAAAGCCGGCTAAGAAATAATAATACCTATTAACAGAAGGTAATACCTATTATTCCAACAAAAAGCCTCGATAAGCGTATAATAATAAGCTTATCGAGGCTTTTTGTTTTTGTTCAATTAACATTGTATTATCTTTTAAGTACC
>JAHDGT010000110.1:3318-11003 GCA_020631675.1 Bacteroidota bacterium | reverse complement strand
TCAAAAGCAAAAGGCGCGGTATCTTATAAGATACCGCGCCTTTTGCTTTTGAATCAAGACTTTGAGAGTCATGCCACTGGAGGTAAAACAAAAAAGTAAATGGAAACATAGTGGAAAAACGCACCACCGATCACAAAGACATGCCAAATGGCGTGATTGAATGGAATGCGATGGTTAGCGTAGAAAAATGTACCTGCGAGATAAGAGACACCGCCACCTAATAGAAAAACAACTCCCCAAGTAGGTAATAATGCGAAAATGGGTTTGATAAAGAAGACAGCCACACAAGCCATCATAATGTACATGAATAGGTCAATAAGGGCAATGTTCCTCAGCCTGTTCCGAACGATCAGCTTAAATACTATTCCGCCTATACATAAACTCCACATGAGAATGAATACGGGCACTGCCCAGGCATGTTCCCTGAAAGTGCCTAAAAGGAACGGAGTATAGGAGCCAGCTATAGTCACATAGATCATAGCGTGATCCAATAAACGGAACCGTCTTTTCCAGAGGGCAGTACCTGCGATATGGTATAAGGTAGAAGCAGTGAATACCCCGATCAGTGATAAGCCGAATATGATGAAGCCTGCGAATAACCAACCATCTTTTACTTCAATTCCCCTGAATATCAAGAAAATCAATCCGACAACGCTTACTGCTGCGGCAATGCCATGCGACCAATAATTGAAACGTTCTTCTGATTGGGAATAGTAAAATTCAGTATTGGTAGTATTAGACATGCTATGAATTTTATGTGCCAACAAAAGTAGAGAGCCAGTCACTTAAACGATTTTACCTCAATAAGCTTGCCGACTATATCACAATATAGTGTTTTGTTAGGGCTCTTGACTAAACGTTTGTTCAATGGGACTGGGAGTAGCAGGCTTAAAAGTTTTTCATCTTGACGATGCCCCAAGTACTCCGTATCAAGGAAATAACTTAAACTATTTGATTACTTGGAACTACTTTTCTAAAATGTTGTATCTTTGCAGACCGATTACTAAAATCTTCGTTCTTTGAAGCACTGTGGAGAGCTACGAACTACATCAACTCTCGAATTTCAGCATTCCTTTTGCGAGTCTTTCACCAGGATTTCATGAATACCAATTTAAGGTTGACCGTGAATTTTGGCTTGTTTTTGACAAAGCCCCTTTGAAAGAGAGTGACATTGAGGTGTTGTTGAAGTTGGAAAAGAAACCACGTTTGTTAGAACTGAGTTTCGATTTAAAAGGTACATATCGTGCCGATTGTGATCGCTGTCTGGCAAATACCACTTTTGGTATTGAGGTATCGCATCACTTTTTCGTTAAGCTGACCACAGCACTTCCCCAGAAAGACGAAGACCCGGATGTTTTGTTCTTGTCGCCTGAAGAAACCATTTTAAATGTGGCGGAATTGGTGTACGAGACGATTCTAATGGGGGTTCCCATTCGCTTCATTAAAGAAGAATGTGAAGAAGGTACAGTAGACTGTGATCATAAAGTACTGGATATTCTGGACGCTGGAGGTACGGAGATAGAAGAGGAGGAAAAAGGGTCGGAAACAGAAACTGGTGTTGTTGATCCAAGATGGTCGGCTCTACTCGATTTAAAGAAAGATTTACCGAAAGGTGATTCAGATATAGAGAAGTAGTTGAAAACTACTTCTGACTAATCGCAAATTCATAATTCAAATAGTCCTGTCATGGCACATCCTAAACGTAAAATATCCAAAACGCGTCGTGATAAGCGTCGTACGCACTACAAGGCAACTGCTCCGAATGTAGTGGTTTGTAAGAAGACAAATACACCTCACTTATTCCATCACGCATATGTGACAGATGAAGGTGATATGTACTACAAAGGTAAATTGATCATTCCGGCTGAGGAATTGTAAATACTACATCAATTACCTATCTCTCCTTTTGCAGAGAGAAAACAATACAGGGTTAACCCTTAAAGATCTGCCATACCAGCAGATCTTTTTTATTTTTGCGCAATTGTTAAACTGGGGTTCTATATCTCCAGTTCTGATTGAGATTTTACCTTCCACCTATTGAACTGCTCTCGTTAGACTTCAACTGAAGCCTGATGGCCAGTTAGAATATCGATACTCATGACAAACGCTTCTACTGCATCTCCAATCGCCGCTATAACTGGAGTAGCAGGATATCTACCTGAATTCAGACTGACTAACGCATTGTTAGAGGAAATGGTGGATACCAATGATGAATGGATACGTACCCGAACAGGTATCGAAGAGCGTCGCATCTTAAAAGGAGAGGGTTTGGGCACTTCTGATATGGCGAAAGAAGCGGTCAATGAATTATTAAGAAAAACGAATACGGCCCCAGAAGAAGTGGATCTCTTGATCTGTGCCACAGTAACCCCTGATATGCAGTTTCCATCTACTGCTAATTTGATCACTGATAAAACCGGATTGAGCAAAGCTTGGGGCTTTGACATTTCAGCAGCTTGCTCTGGCTTTCTCTTCGCATTAGACACAGGCGCACAGTTCATCAATGCCGGACGTTGTAAAAAAGTGATCGTAGTAGGGGCGGATAAAATGTCCAGCATCGTTGACTATGAAGACCGGGCTACATGCATCATCTTTGGTGATGGCGCGGGTGCCGTAATGCTAGAAGCAAGTACGAATGGACATGGTATCCACGATAGTGAATTACATACAGATGGCGCGGGAAGCACTTACCTCCATATGAAAGGCGGAGGCTCACAAAGACCTGCCTCGCATAAAACAATAGACGCGAAAGACCACTACATCTATCAAGACGGAAAAACGGTCTTCAAATTCGCGGTCAGCAATATGGCAGGTGTAGTTGGTAGCCTTTTGAATACCAACCAATTAGCAGGAGAGGATATAGATTGGCTCGTACCCCACCAAGCCAATAAAAGAATCATTGACGCTACAGCACGCACGGCTAAAATCCCTAGTGAAAAGGTGATGGTCAATATCCAAAAGTATGGCAATACCACTGCGGGCACCATTCCACTATGTTTAAGAGATTGGGAGTCGAAGCTCAAGACCGGTGATAAGATCATTCTGACGGCTTTCGGAGGTGGTTTTACTTGGGGGGCGACCTACCTAACGTGGGCTTATGATACCCCTCAAAGTTAAATGCTTACCTCTATTATCTTTTAAGGCATTATCTTTGCGCCCGAATTGAAAGGCTATGTTGCAAATACATGGTATTTCATAGATTTTAATCGAAGCGCATGGAGGTGAAGGCTCCATTTACCGCTTCCTTAACTTTCGAGTATAATATAATGGCATCTACAGCTGATTTTAAAAATGGCTTCACTATGGAGCTGAAAGATGGTCTTTGGCAGATCATCGAATTCTTGCATGTTAAACCAGGTAAAGGACCCGCTTTCGTTCGTACGAAGATCAAAAACCTGAAATCCGGTAAAATCGTTGACAAGACTTTCCCTTCCGGACATAAAGTGCAACAAGTACGTATCGAGCGTCGCCAGTATCAGTTTTTATACAAAGACGATATGGGCTACAACTTCATGAATAATGAAACTTATGATCAGGTTTCTCTGCAAGAAGCCTTGATCGACGCACCTAAGTTCTTATTAGAAGGTGCTACTGTTGATGTACTTTTCCATGCGGAAAAAGAACAGGCTTTGACCGTTGAATTGCCACAGCATATGGTAATGGAGGTTACTTATACAGAGCCTGGCGTGCGTGGAGATACGGCTACTAACGTAACTAAACCAGCTACTGTTGAGTCTGGTGCTACGGTAAACGTTCCTATTTTCATCAATCAAGGGGATAAAATCCGCATCGATACTCGTAGCGGTTCTTACATGGAACGCTATAAGGGATAATATATCCGTGGAACTACTCACTGATAATTAATGGCTTAAACATTTTGAAGAAGCAATAGCAAGATTTCTATCGTTTGCTATTGCTTCTTTTTTTATTTTCGTGCGGAGGTAATTCGTAGACTAGCAAATGTATGTGTTACCTTTACGTCGCTTAGCCAAGAATTGAATACACCTATTACTATTGGCAGTCTGTGGAAATCACACTGCCGATCCAAAAAGGAGCTATGAACTTTAAGCAGATCAAAGAATTAATAGAACTGGTCGATGGCACAACGATCAGCGAAGTTTGTATAGAACAAGACGAACTCAAAGTGGTCATTAAGACCAAACATTACCATTCAGGGGAATCAAGCTTTTCAGCACCTATGATCCAACAGATGCCTATGGCGCCTGCCCCTGTTGTACCAGTAGCACAGCCAAGTGCTGGAGCTACCCCTTCACCAGCAGCGACAGATAACAGCTCGGCAGATGGGGCTAGTGAAGTAGCAGCAGATAACCTGATCACGGTCAAATCTCCTATGATCGGTACTTTCTACCGTTCTCCGTCTCCTGATAAGCCGCCATTCATAAAAATCGGTGATCAAGTAACACCTAAAAGTGTACTATGTATCGTTGAGGCTATGAAATTATTCAATGAGATCGAGTCTGAGGTCAGCGGTAAAATCGTCAAAATTTTAGTAGATGATGCTTCTCCAGTAGAGTATGATCAACCTTTATTCCTCGTTCAACCTGATTGATTGATTGATTGATCAGATCATATGCACGAGGCATAATGCCAAGTCAATACAACTACTACTTATTACCACCTACTTAAGCGTCTTCATCTAAGTCGTTCGTCATGTTCAAGAAAGTTCTTATCGCCAATAGAAGCGAAATCGCTTTGCGCGTTATCCGTACTTGTAAGGAATTAGGCATACAAACCGTAGCCGTCTACTCTACAGCTGATAGAGAAAGCCTGCACGTACGCTTCGCCGATGAAGCAGTTTGTATCGGGCCGCCTTCTAGTACCAATTCTTATCTGCATATCCCCAATATCATGGCAGCAGCAGAGATCACCAATGCCGATGCTATTCACCCTGGCTACGGTTTTCTCGCTGAAAATGCCTCTTTTTCCGATATCTGTGCCGATTACAACATCAAATTCATCGGACCAACCGGCGAGATGATCAACAAAATGGGGGATAAGGTAACCGCCAAGCAAACCATGATCAATGCGGGTGTTCCCGTGATCCCCGGTTCCGACGGCCTTCTGGAAACTGTAGATGAAGCCAAAAGAGTAGCAGCTGGGATCGGATATCCGGTCATGCTAAAAGCCACTGCCGGTGGTGGAGGTAAAGGCATGCGCATCGTCTGGGCGGAAAAAGAGCTGGAAGGACATTGGAACAGTGCCAAACAAGAAGCGCGTGCTTCCTTCAGTAATGACGGTATCTATATGGAGAAGTTCATCGAAGAACCGCGCCATATCGAAGTGCAGATCGTAGGGGATCAATACGGCAAAGTAGCCCACCTCTCCGAGCGAGATTGTAGTATCCAACGCCGCCACCAAAAATTAGTAGAAGAGTCGCCCTCTCCATTCGTGGATGATAAGCTCCGCAAAAAACTAGGCGCGGCAGCCATCAAAGCCGCGAAATCCATCAATTATGAAAGCGTAGGTACAGTAGAGTTCTTAGTCGATAAATACAAGAACTTCTACTTCATGGAAATGAACACCCGTATCCAAGTAGAACACCCCGTGACCGAGGAGGTCACCGATTTCGATCTACTCAAAGAACAGATCAAAATCGCGGCAGGGGTGCCTATCACGGGTAAGAATTACTTCCCCAAAAAGCACTCCATAGAGTGCCGTATCAATGCGGAAGACCCCTACAATAATTTCCGCCCAAGCCCGGGGCGCATTGATGAGTTACATACCTCCAAAGGCTACGGTACACGTGTAGATACGCACATCTTCGCAGGCTATACCGTGCCTCCTTATTATGATTCACTGCTGGCAAAAGTCATCTGCACCGGTGCTACCCGCGAAGAAGCCATCGCCAAAATGAGCCGATCACTGGATGAATTCGTCATCTCTGGTATCAAAACCACCATTCCCTTCCACAAACAACTCATGAAAGACGAGCAATTCCGCTCCGGTAATTTCAATACCTCCTTCATGAACGATTTTGTGCTTAAACCAGAATAGTACAATTCCTATTATCAGGGCGCATCCACGCAATAAAGGCTTGCGCAAGCAAGCAGCATAAAATTCGGCGTACAGCACGAAGTCTCGGTACTCGAGTCTCATGTCTCGTGTCTCAAAAGGCGCAAGCCTTAACTGCGTGGTCGGGCTATCCGCTAAAATTCCCCAGCCATCTGCTGCTTCGCTGGCAGGCTTAAAAATGGCTACCTCTGGGCCGCCTTTTTAAGCCGCCGCTCAGGGCGCATCTGTCTGGCTCATTACCGCTCCTATCCCTTGCGTGCGGCCACATCTTTTCTAACGAACTATCGCATAGCTTACGATATGGACAAAGGCACTTTCCTTACCTTTGGAGAATGATGAATCATTTGTCTAAGCTCAAGCACTTAATGCAGCCCTTCCCTAAGAACGGACTGCTTTTTTGCGTTATGGTTCTCCTTGGCTTGCTTTTTCAAGTGCAAGGCTCCGCACAACAACAATTCATAAATCCCTCCTTCGAAGGTCCTGGAGGTTTTAACCAGCTGCCCGATAACTGGGATAATGAATGTGGCTTCCTCAGTACACCAGATACACAACCCGGCTTCTGGGGAGTGGATATGCCCGCATCCGGAGGTAGCACCTTCATTCAACTGGTCTGCCGATCTGATGGCAGCAATGAGGCTTTTCATCAAAATCTGGATCCACCTTTAGTACCTGATTGCTTCTACACCTTTAACATCGACCTAGCGGTTTGGCTGGATCCGCTCTATGAGTCTGCCCGCCCTAGTGTATTGCGCCTGTGGAAAGCGGACACCCTCTGCAATAGAGAAGAAGTGATCTGGACTTCCCCAACAGTGGATCATCAAGACTGGCAACGCTATACAGCGGTTTTCGAATTGACGGATACCCTCAAAACCATCTTATTCGAGTGTCACTATGCTGCTGATACCTTGTACAACGGTAACTTATTATTGGATCGTTTAGGAGCGATTCAAAGCACTACCGAACCGATATACCTCGGCGAAGACATCACCCTATGCGCGGAAGAGTCAATCGAATTGTCGATGAATGTTAGTGGGGCGAACAGCTATACTTGGAGCACAGGCGAAACAGGCACTACCATTACGGTCAATGAGGCAGGTATCTACTGGATCTCTGTATCAGATGATTGTGGTACTGCTGTCGATTCCTTAGAAGTTTTCATTAATGAATTCCCTCAAGTGGATTTAGGTGAAGATGCGACCATCTGTAAAGGCAGAGATTATCTATTAGACGCCACTTGGTTCGATGCTACTGCCTACCAATGGAGCAATGGGGCGACCAGTCCCACGATTACTGTTGCCGAATCTGGTGATTATTGTGTTACCGTAACCAACAGCTGTGGTACAGAAACCGATTGCGTGAACATCATCGGTGATTGCCCTTGTGATGTGCTGACCCCTACTGCTTTCAGCCCCAATAGTGATGGTATCAATGATACCTTCAGTCCACTGATCGTTTGCGGCGTAGCGGATTATGAAATTTCAGTCTACAACCGCTGGGGAGAAAAAGTATATACCGGCAATAGCACAGACGGAGTCGCATGGGATGGCTACTATAAAGGCTTTGCCCAACCCAATGGCATTTACTCCTACGTATTGACCAAAAGCAATACCATCACAGAAAATCAAGAGCAGCAACAAGGGCAACTGTTGTTG
>JAHDGT010000110.1:0-3218 GCA_020631675.1 Bacteroidota bacterium | reverse complement strand
GCCTGCGCCTTTTGCGGAATAAACCAGCAAATAGAAAGAAAAGTAAAATGAAAAATATCCTATTCACCCTTAGCCTGATCATACTTGGTGTTTCCCAATGTGTGCAGTTGTCAGCCCAAAGCGAAATGCCGCTGATCGGTCAGTTACCCTATGATTCGCTACTCAATGAAATCTGGGGCTACTACGATGCCGAGCAAGACAAAGAATATGCTTTAGTAGGCGTATTGCACGGCACTTCCATAGTAGACATCAGTACACCAAGTGCGCCGGAGGAATTATTTTTCGTAGAAGGCGTAAGCAGTATTTGGAGAGACATCAAAACCTACCAGCACTACGCTTATACCGTTACAGAAGGCGGAGGAGGCATGCTCATTACAGATTTAAGCAATCTGCCCAATAGCATAGATACCACCACCTTCATTGCGGATAGTCTACTCAGCTCCGCACATAATGTCTATGTGGATGAGGAAACAGGCTACGCCTTTGTAGCAGGCTTCAACAACTTCTGGGATTCGGTACCGAACGAAGAAAGAGGCGTCATGATCTTTGATTTGAAGGACGATCCTATGAATCCTACGCTTGTAGGAACCTACAACGAAGCTTATGTGCATGATTTAGTAGCACAAGACGGCATCATGTACACCTCAGAAGTATATGCGGGTGAAATGCGTATTGTAGACATCAGCGACCCTACAACACCAACTACAGTAACCACTTGGACTACCCCCAGTGCCTTCGCTCATAACGGTTGGCCCAGTGATGATAACAACTACATCTTCACCACCGATGAAAAAAAGAATGGTTTTGTAACCAGTTACGACATCTCTGATGTGAGCGATGTAAAAGAATTGGATCGTTACAGCTCAAGCCCTGGCTCAGAGGTAATACCACATAATGCGCATTACATTGATGGGCATTTGGCTATTTCCTTCTATCGCGATGGTTTAAGAGTCGTAGACGCTTCTCAACCCGATGCTTTAGTAGAAACAGAATACTATGATACTTCTGAATTTCCGCCAGGTAATGGTTTTGAGGGCTGTTGGGGTGCTTATCCTTACTTGCCAAGTGGTTTGTTGTTAGGCAGTGACCGCCAAGAAGGCTTATTCATTGTGCAGCCAGACTATCATGGCGCTTCTTATTTGGAAGGGATTGTTACAGATGCATCCACAGGCTTTCCCATCGTGAATGCGGATGTGTTCATTGAAGGTGCGAATGCACAAGACAAAACGGGCTTTGTGGGCGACTATAAATTCGGTATTGGTACAGCTGGTTTGTACAATGTTACCGCACATCGCTACGCATATGTACCACAAGAAGTACCGGGTGTATTCTTTTCAGAAGGAGTGGTCAATACTTTAGATTTTGCTTTAGAACCCGCTGTACCATTTGATTTGCAAGTTGAATTGGTAGATGCAATAACAGGAGCACCTATTGCTGATGCTCAAGTTTTTGTTAATCATAGTGAAGGTTCGTATAACTTCACTAGCGAAGCATCGGGTGTGCTTACCCAAGAAGGGGTATTCAATGATTACTATACGATCCAAGTGTATCAATGGGGGCATTATCCTACCAGAGTAGAGCAGGTTTGGGCCAGTAACGATAGTCCTGTCATCACCGTAGCTATGCAGCCCGGCTACTATGACGATTTCTCCACCAACTTAGAGTGGTTCGTCAGTGGTACAGGCGAGATGATCGAAGCAGGAGAGTGGGATTATACCAATGTCTGGCCCCTTGGTACTATGTATGGCGATTTCTGGTGTAACCCGGCTTTCGACAGTGGTGCTGATGAAGGATTAGGTTGCTATGTGACCGGTAATGATTCAGAAGATTTAGAAGAAGGGGATGTAGACTTAGGGAGTACCCGACTAATGAGTCCGGTCATGGATTTAAGCACCTATGAAAGCCCTGTCATCAGCTATGAGGTATGGATCTGCAATTCAGGCGAAGACGGAAATGCGGACAATATTAAAAGCTACCTCATAGAAGCCGATGGTACCGAACACGAATTGCTTACGCACAGAAAAGGCGACTTCTATTCGTTCTCTTGGGTAAGGCAAAACATGTATTTAGATTCCTTAGCAGCTTCACCGGACCTGACAAATGTACGATTTGTCATAGAAGCCAATTCCGTATTGGAGGAGGTCTATTTTGAAGCGGGTATGGATCGATTTGAGGTTTATGAAGGCCCTGCCGTTGGTATTGATGATATGCTCGAAGCAGCTTCAACACCATTCACTATCAATGCATACACTAGTGGAACTAATGAATTGGCAATTGATGTTTACGGTATACCCAACAGCAATAATGAAATGCTTAGCATAAGCATTTACGATCAATTAGGAAGACTTGTCGCCCAAAGCAAAGAAAGCGCTTCTTCACAGATTCGCTTGAATATGCCATTGCATGCTATGCCCCAAGGTGTTTATTTTGTTCAAGCCCGTATGGAAAGTGAAGTTGCTGCTGTGAAGTGGGTGAGATGAAAATCTATTGTAGGACTTAAACTTAATAAGTAGAGTTAAAAGCATGACAGTTTAATAGTTATGTTTGTTGGGAAAAAGAGCTTCCTGGTGCGTCTTCTATATGTAAGCTGTTTCCTCTAATTCTGTAATTTATCTGTAACTCTATGTATAGACTTATCATACTTTCAATATCATTGTTCATATACAGTAGTTTAAATGGGCAAGAGATGGGATATGACTGGGGATTTATTGAGGCGGACTATGGAGAAGGTTTCTTTAATTTCGGTGATACTTTTGTAGACAGTGATGGACGCTTTTGGATAAAAGGAACTTCTTCACTCCACATTTTTGACCATGGAGATAATACCTTGTTTGCCATTGGAGATTCTATTGAATCATATTTTGATTTAACTATTCAATTCTATCAATTTTTAGAGATAGCCTCTGGCCATTATTGGCTATCTACAAGTAAAGGAGGGATTGAAATTACCAGTGAAAACTGGATAAAACATACTAATTCTATATCAAATTCAATAGAATGGTCCGCACTTGATAATGAAACGGGTGGTATTTGGATGGCGTTAGGACCCAATGGCGTCGGATATTTTGATTGGATAGAAGTAGAGCAGTTTGTCCCTTTGGAAGAGGAAAACCCTTTTTTAACCGTGCTTTCCGTTGAGATGAGTAATGATAATGGATTAATCATTACTACTGACGATGGATTTTATACTTATGAAAATGAAGTGCTAAAACATTATA
>JAHDGT010000109.1 GCA_020631675.1 Bacteroidota bacterium | reverse complement strand
GAAAATTGAATAGCTCGTACACTCTACTATATGAAAGCATTACATCAGCTATTAACAATAACTAAATTCCCATGTCTGCAAAATACATCGACCCATTATCCGATTTTGGCTTTAAACACCTTTTTGGTAGAGAAAGGAACAAAGCTATACTCATTAATCTATTAAACGCCATTTTACCTGAAGAAAATCACATTAAAGAACTCAACTATGTTAACACAGAACAAATTGGTGAGTTTATCAATGATAGAAAAGCCGTTTACGATTTACGTTGCATCAGCAAGAATGGCACACAATTCATTGTTGAAGTTCAGCGGGTGAAGCAGCGTTACTTTAAAGACAGAAGCCTCTTTTATGCTTCTCGATTGATCAGTCATATAGCGCATCAAGGCGATTGGGATTTCAAGTTAAATCCCTTGTTCACTATTGGCATTTTAGATTTCGAACTGGATAAAACCAAACAAACCGATAAACTGTTTCATACAGTAACACTTAAAGATGATGAAGGAGAATTATTTTATGATAAGCTCCATTTCATTTACCTTGAAGTGAGTAAATTTAATAAAACGGAGAAAGAACTGAACTCTATATTGGAACATTGGCTCTTCCTACTGAAAAATCTTCCGTCTATGGATGCAATACCTTATCAATTCACATCTGAATACTTTGCACAGCTTTTCCAAGAGGCTGAAGTTGCTTTAATGGAATCTGGAGACCGATTTGCTTACGATCAAGAGATTAAACGTTTAAGAGACCTGCACAACACCACTAAATATGCTTTAGATGAAGCAAGAGCGGAAGGTAAAGCTAAAGGTCTGAAGGAAGGTAGAAAGTTAGGTAAAGAGCAAGGCAGGGAAGAAGGCAGAGAGCAAGGCAGGGAAGAAGGTGAAAAAGAAAAAGCTTTAAGAATTGCCAAAAACATGAAAGAGGAAGGTTTCCCTCTTGAGCTGATCAGTAGACTCACCGGTTTAGACATAGCAAAAATAGAAGCACTATAACCAACATCAAATTTCTGCTTGATGCGCGAGGGATAGGAGTGGTAATGAAGCTGCTGAATGCGCCCTGAGGAGCGGCTTAAAAAAGCGACCTTGGAAGCTCTTTTTAAGCCTGCGCCGAAGCAGCAGGCAGTAGCTGAATTTTAACGGATAGCCCGGTACCCTGCCACAGGCGGGTACGCGCCCTGATAATTATCAAAAGGTAAAATTATGGTCTACTTCTTTAAAATAAGACTGCTGCTGATCCTTTGCTGAAATAATGAGTTGATCATTAGGGATCAGCCAATCTATGTTTAGGTCAGGGTCATTGTACATCACACCACCTTCTGAAGATTTTTCGTAGTAGCGATCGCATTTGTAGCAGAACACCGCACGTTCAGAAAGCACCACATAGCCATGCGCGAAGCCTCTGGGCACCATAAGCTGCCACTTATTCTCTTCACTCAACTCTACGGAACGGTGCTGACCGTAAGTGGGCGAACCCCTTCTAAGATCCACTGCCACATCTAATACCTTACCTTCGGTTACCCGAACCAATTTGGCTTGGGCATAGGGGTCTTTCTGAAAATGCAAGCCACGTAGCACACCATAAGAACTCAGTGCTTCATTGTCTTGAACGAAGTTGTATTCTAAACCATGCTCATGGAAGGTACGTTTGTTATAGCTTTCATAGAAGTACCCCCGTTCATCTTCGAAAACACGAGGATGAACGATCAATAGATCTGGTATGCCTGTTTCTTCGATCTTCATGCTTAATTAGCTGTGAGAAATCATTAGTGTATGATCAGACGTTGACCAACTTGATGTGTCGAGCCTGAAATTTGGACAAAGAAAACACCTTTAGGGTAATTATTCAATTGAATAGAAAACTGATTTTGCCCTTGTGATAATTGTTGTTTAAAAGATTGAAGACTTTTACCCTGCACATCCATAATCTTAACTTCTACTTCTTCTTGTAACGGACTGTCTATTTGAAGGTATACTTGATCCTGGGCAGGGTTCGGATATAGTGAAATAGCAAAATCATTTGGCCGAATATCTCCAATCCCTACTTGAGCACCACTTAGTTGTATGTTATCAATATAAGCACAGTCACCATTGGTAGTATCACCCGTTTCAGGGTCTTCTAGCTCATCAAAATCAGGACCTTGGAAGTTGCGGGTTTCAAAACATAATTCAAAGCTCGTACCCGCAAAATCACTGAGATCCAGTGTTTGATTCACAAAAGGATCTTCTGTGTACGTTTCTGGATTATAAGTACCACTGATCTGCTCATTATTGACCAAGACTCGCATACAGCTTGCCAGAGGCACATCATAGCCCAAATAGATGTTATAGCCTTGAGAAAAGGTTTGCTTGAGATCAAATGATAACTGAAGACTTTCAAACGCACTCGCATCTACGCACATACAGGCTTTCGCACTGGCTAAATCATTCATTAACCAAACCTTAGTAGCATCTTCAGGAATGGTCAATCCGCCATTAAAAAAGAAGGAACCCGCATCTCCACCCGTCATCAATAGTCCGTTATTACCACTAGCTGCTGCCGCTTCATCAGCGGATACATTTGATAATTCAGTAGTGGTCACCAAGAAAGAATCCATACTTAACTCTGCTTCTAAGGTAATGACATCACCTACATCAAATGGGTATGGATTAACCACCTCATGTTCGTAAAGGGTGTCATTATCCGTATAGATATCTGCTGCATAAGTGGTCCAAACATCGAAATAATAGCTGGATGGTAATCCTAAATAGGCAGTATTGGTAAAGGTGTGCTCAAATACATCATTCGGATACAGTGTTTCTTCTAAAACGATCTCATCTGTAAAGTTCAAAGGCAAGCCACTGGGTTCGAAGTGTACCTGTATGCTTGTTCCTGCCTCAATGGAATCGCAACCGAAAAAACCGAATTCCACGACCATCGGTTCTGCTGCCGATAAGCCACAGCCTGTTTGTGGACCGAGCACCCTGACTGGTCCGAAATCCACGTTTTGTTGCGGATTGTTATCAAAGCTGTAAAAAGTGGAATCATTCACTTGATAAGCATCTCCTTCTAAAGTAGACCAAACGCTGATGAAGTGAGTCGTTTCTTCACTTACATCTACAGGGTCATTGAAGGTGAATTCCATGGTGTCCCCTGGCTCGATCGTGGTGGTAGCATAAAAAGTATCTTGTACGAAAACGCTGCTATCCAGCATCATAGTCAATGGAATGGGTACATCCGGGGTATAGCTGAAATCACAACCCTCATGCACCATTCTTACACTCACATAGGCATCTGACAATCCACATTGGGTCACAGGAGCGGTCACATCTACCATTCTAATGTCATACGGACTCACTGCTTCGGCCACATTCACCGCATACCAAGCATTAATGGTTTGCTTCGCTTCTTGACTGCAAATGCCATAAAGATCCTCTGCCGCCCAACGTGCGCCAGCATAGGCATCGGCATATTGCGAAGTGACCGTCAAATAATACTGCAAATTGCGGAAAGCGATTTTCGAGGCGTTTTGCATGCCAATACCCTCCACAGTGTAAATGTCATCCAAGTCATTTTCACCCGTCCCACCTTCAGTTAGTAGGTAAAACCAATGGTTTTGAATACCACTATTCCAATGCACACCGCCATTGTCTAAATCGCCTGTATAGAAGTTGATGCCACCATAGGTATCCGGATCACCTTTTGATTTCGGGTCTGACATCGATCTAAAGCTTCCGGTTTCAGAAGTGTGAAAATCTTCTCCAATATCCCAGTCGGCATTTTCAGGACCAGCAAAAAACTCGATCGCCGTTCCAAATATGTCACTGAAAGATTCATTCAAAGCACCGGGTTCATCCTGATACACCAGATCCGCGGTGAACTGCGTAACGCCATGCGCTAACTCATGCCCCACTACATCCAAAGATGTTAAAGGGGTTGTAGTTGAACCATTACCATCGCCGTAAGTCATCCAAGTGCCATTCCAAGACGCATTCACATAAGAAGAATCGAAATGCACATAGCTTACCACTAATGAACTGTCATTGTCAAAGCTGATGTAATCATGCAATTGTGCGAAATAGTCAAAAGTCATTTCCGCGCCCCAATGCGCATCCAAGGCTGCTTCATTCTGTTCTTCATTGGCAATATCCCAGTAATTGTCTTCATGGGTAAAATCAACCGCATCACCATAGGCAGTACCATTGTTCATGTCGTAAGTCTCAATGCCTTTTCCTCTAACTGTCTCCTTTAATACATACAGCTGATCTTCATTCAAACAGGTAAAAAACTCTTGAACACCGCTGTACTTCGTCTCTCCACTACCGGCTTCAGAACAAGTATGTAGCCCTTCGATCGTATGTGCGATCTCGCCCGTATGCGCATCCACGTAAACCACCTCTCGCTTATGCGGCTTTTGGGCGTAAATGCTCATTTCATAGCATAGCTTATAGCGACCCGCTTCTTGCGAAAATTCATCATCCATCCACACCAATTCTGGCTTCGGACAAAAGCTTTTCAATTCATCTCCATATACCCTTTTGATCATTTGTTCCGCAGCCGGCACCTCCCACATGTACAGCTCGGCGTCCATGTATTCCATAGCGAAAAGCAATGCCGCATCAGAACCAATACTAGGAGCCGCATCACCAGCTATTCCTCTCACTAAGCGTCCATTCATTCCTCTGATCGAGCCGTCTTTATTTTCGTGGATCATTTGCTGCGCCCCGGCAACTCTTACATCTTTAACATACTGCTGATAACGATGGTGCGTCATACCTAATGCATCCACATCACTTCTTAGCAATATCAACTCTTCCTCTGAATCAAGCTCAAGCGCTTGCTGATAGCCATTCAGTAAAAAAGCATCAAAACTCACTTTTTTCGTCGGACTTAACCAATTGTCATTCCCGTCCAAAGGTTGCCAAGTGGCATATTGGTTTTGTTGCGCGAATAAAGACGCGGAAGTAAGCAAAAGAGCAACTAAAAGAAAACGCAAATTAGCAGTCATTGTATGTGATTGTAGATATTATTCAGCATGAGGTATAAATTTAACAATTCAACTGCTCGATGTTCACTCAACTACAAGATTATTTCCCGCCTGTATCAGACAGTTTTGATTATTTATCAGGGCGCGTGCCCGCCTACGGCAGGTCACCGGGCTATCCGTTCCTACAAAATGGGCTATCTGGGGGTTCGTCGCTCTACGTGGCGGTGGCTACCTCTGGGCCGCCCCCGCCACGTAGGCACTCACTCCCCATCTATCCCATTTAGTACCACTCCTATCCCTCGCGCGAGCTACTAATCTAATTTTGAATGATGAATGGCTGAATTTTGAATACTATACTGACAAAAAAGAAACGCTTGAGCATACTCATTCATAGAAGTAGCTTAAAAACTAATCTCGAAAGGAGAACACAAACTCGTTGACCAAAGAAACACGCAAAAAATCCCACCCCTAAACAGCTGATATTCAATTACTTGAAAAATAGTTTCTAAAAAGTTCGATTTTTTTCGGGAAAAACGGGCATCTCGTGCGCTCTTATCTATGTGAACGGGCACTTGGAGCGTTTCCGCTTCAGGGCTTATCACGGCATCCCAAACTTTTCACTGTAAAAGTGCCCGTTCGTTTTTTTAATGCTAAAACACAGAAAAATGAAAATCACGCAGCAAGAAATCATCCCAATACTACTCTTTCTCACAGTATGTTGCTACAGCTTTCTATTGTACGCTTGTGATAAGCATGAAGTAGATGAATATCAAGAAGCAGTAATAGCCCAAAAGGCGAATAATCAAGCAGAAGAAATTTGTGCTACTTGTACAACGACAACAGCTTATGATGGTTATCCAGTATCTACTTCCGGCCCAGCCTCTACTACTGGATGGTTCTATGTGCCTGATACATCAGAAGATAACTATACTTACACCGTAATCACTTCCGGTCCAGCTTCTACTACCGGATGGTTCTATGTGCCTGATACATCAGAAGACAACTATACTTATACCGTAATCACTTCCGGTCCGGCTTCCACTACCGGATGGTATGAAAATTTATATTCTGACGAGCCTTGTGACGAATCGACGACCGGACCCATCGCTATATCTGGAGCCTACGAAATGCCTGAACCAGAAGAATATTTTAGTGAAGATTATACAGGTGGCAACTTTACTGGGGAAACACAATACGGAGCAGGTCTTGAAAATCCTGAAGAAGAAGAGGAAGAAGAGTAAACAACAAAATGTGTTTTTAACGTATGTAGAGGTATAGAACGATAGAGGGTTCGCTTTAGGGTGAGCTCTCTTATCGTTTTTATAAAGTTTAACCGTTCCGTTCGGCAAAAGCTTACTTGACGACCTCACCTGTCAGATCAAAATCACTGGCTTCTGTGATTTTCACATTTGCGAAATCACCTAAGCGCACAAAATTCTCCGCTTTAGTCGCATCTACTAAGACTTCATTATCTACTTCAGGCGAGTCAAATTCAGTTCTACCTATGAACATGCCTGCTTCTTTACGGTCAAATAAGACCTTAAAAGTCTGCCCTACTTTTTGCTGATTCAGTTCATACGAAATGCCTTCTTGGATCTCCATGATTCTGGCGGCACGCTCCGCCTTATCTTCCGGTGATACATCATCCTCCATTGTGTCACCAGCGTGGGTGCCTTCTTCGTGCGAGTACTCGAATACCCCTAAACGTTCAAAACGGGTTTCTTCGATAAACTCAGCCAATGCATCCACATCTTCTTCCGTCTCTCCAGGAAAACCGACTAACATCGTAGTACGAATGGCAATCTCAGGCGACATTTCGCGGATCTCTCTGATCAATTGTCTAGTAGCATCCGCAGTGATCAAGCGGCGCATATTTTTTAATACCGGATCACTGATGTGCTGTAAAGGCATGTCTAAATAATTACATACCTTATCACAACGCATGATCGCTTCAATGATTTCTAAAGGGAATTTGTGCGGGTAAGCATAATGCAGCCTGATCCACTCTAAACCCTCTACTTCATTTAAAGCATATAATAATTGTGGGAGTGAACGTTTTTTATACAAATCCAATCCATAGAAGGTCAACTCTTGCGCAATGAGCATGACTTCCTTAACACCTTGCTTCACTAAATTTTTAGCTTCCTGCACTAAATCTTCTATCGACTTACTAACATGTCTACCTCGCATTAGAGGTATTGCACAGAAAGAGCAGGTACGATTGCAGCCCTCTGAGATTTTCAGATAAGCATAATGTTGGGGCGTCGTTAAAAGCGGACGATCACCGATCAGCTCATGCTTATAATCAGCTTGTAACTCTTCT
This sequence comes from Bacteroidota bacterium, assembly GCA_020631675.1. Classification (GTDB taxonomy): domain Bacteria; phylum Bacteroidota; class Bacteroidia; order Chitinophagales; family UBA2359; genus JAHDGT01. The sequence continues at coordinate 3,748 of JAHDGT010000109.1, read as the reverse complement.
AATAAAAGAGGCAATTCCATTGTACCGAAGTAGGCATCTACTTCTGGAATTTCTTTTTCTAAATCGTCTTTGTATCGTTGAGACAAGCAGCCTGTAACGTACAATTTCTCGATCATTCCATCCTTTTTCGCTTCTGAGAAACGGAGGATGGTATCAATACTTTCTTGCTTGGCCAGATCAATAAAGCCACAAGTATTCACTACGATGATATTGGCTTCACCACTATTATCCTCGTGTGCTACTTCAATCTCATTAGCAGATAATTGCGACATCAATCGCTCCGAATCTACTAAGTTTTTAGAGCAGCCCAATGTGATCACATTGACTTTGTTCTCTGATTTGGTATTTGATTTGGTACGCAAGTTAGGATTGAATTGAAAAGTTTTATTTAATGCGAAATCGTGGTAATACCACCCCGTCTGGCAAAGCCAAACACCCCTTCTATGGAGGGGAATTATAAGTCATCAACATCAACTTATTTTGCGAAAAGGCTATTCACAAAATCCTCTTTGTTGAATACTTGTAAGTGATGCATGCCTTCTCCAACACCGATGTATTTGATCGGTATACTGAATTGATCGGAGATACCGATCACTGCTCCACCTTTAGCTGTACCATCTAACTTAGTAACAGCGATACAAGTCACCTCAGTCGCCTTAGTGAACTGCTCAGCTTGGTGAATCGCATTTTGACCAGTAGAACCATCCAAAACCAGCATGACATCATGTGGTAAATCAGGTTTCACCTTATTCATTACTCGCTTGATTTTCGAAAGCTCGTCCATCAAGTGTTTTTTATTGTGTAATCTACCTGCTGTATCAATGATCACTACATCGGCATTACGGGCTACTGCTGCTTGAACAGTATCGAAAGCCACAGAAGCGGGATCAGAACCCATTTCTTGGTGAATGACTGGTACATCAACACGTTGCCCCCAAATGATCAATTGATCGACCGCGGCAGCACGGAAGGTATCAGCAGCACCCAACATGACAGATTTACCTTGGATTTTGAACTGGTGAGCCAGTTTCCCTATAGTTGTGGTTTTACCCACACCATTCACCCCAACCACCATCATGACATAAGGTACACCAGGAGGCGTTTCAGGAATTTCAAAGCCGTTATAGTCGGGGGTGTTATTCTCTGTTAGGAGATCCATGATCTCCTCTTTGAGCATGGAATAAACTTCGTTTACGGATAAGTACTTATCGCGTGCTACACGTGCTTCTAAACGCTCAATGATCTTAATGGAAGTATCAACAGATATATCAGAAGCCACCAAAGCTTCTTCAATATCATCTAGTACATCCATGTCCACCTCAGTTCTACCCGCTACTGCTTTACTCAAGCGGGTGAAGATTCCATCACTACTCTTCTTCAGTCCTACATTCAGGTCTTCCTTTCTTTCTTCGTCCGTCTTCGGCTTACCACCGAACCATTTGCCGAACATGCCGCTTTCTTCCTTCTTCTCGTCCTTTGCTTCCGGCTCAGCTTCTGCTTTCGACTCATCAACAACAGGTGCTGGTGTTGGTGTTGGTTCTGGCTTTGGCGGCTCGACTATCGACTCAGGTTCTGGAGTAGGTGCAGCGACAGGAGCTTTCACCTCCTCCACTATAGGTTTAGGAGCTTCTGGTTCAGGCTCTGGCTCAGGAGTGGGTTCTGGCTCAGGCTCTGGTTGTGGAGTCGGTTCAGGAACAACTGCTTCAGGTAGAACAGGAGGAGAAACTTCTTCTTCTATTTCGATTACAGGTTCTGTTTCGGTTGCCGTCTCCACTAAAGCCTCTTCTTCCTCTTTTAACTCACTTACCGTTCCTTCGTCTTTCGTCCACAGAATTCGCCCTTCTTGTTCAGCGGCTTTATCGTCATCTTCTTTAGACCATAGCACTCGTCCACCTTCATCAGAAGAGGACTCTTCTTGACTAACTTCTTGCTGTACTTTTTTTTCCTCCTCATCTGAAGAGAACCACTTTTTAAAAATGGACATAGTTCGTTAGTGTTTGGCTTATGATGAGGTAGTTTATGAAAAACTTTAAGCTACCTCAATAACAAAAAAAGCTTCTCTTTTAAGAGAATTCTAAAAGAGAAGCTTTTTGCTTATTTCGTATTGTTTGGTGTGATCAATTACAACTCACCTTTCAAGGCTGCTTGTAAATTGTCTTTGTGTACAATTTTTTCTTTGTACACATAAGAACCTGTTTTAGGGTCTTTTTCACTTAAAACTACTTTCACATAGTTCTTACCACCATCCTTGGATCCACGATTTACACGTGCGTTCTTACTTACTTTAGCCATGGTTAATTGTATTTTTGTAATTGCTCAATTTAGGCATTTTTTTAAAAAGCCTATAGCTCAATTACTTGATTTCTTTGTGAAGTGTATACTTTCTAAGAATAGGATTGTATTTCTTCAATTCCATTCTTGCAGGTGTATTTTTACGGTTTTTCTCGGTATAGTAACGAGAAGTACCTGGCATACCAGAGTCTTTATGCTCTGTACATTCTAAAATCACCTGGATGCGATTGCCTTTTCCTTTCTTTGCCATGTCGCTGATTACCTTTTAAATGAACAAATCTAATTGTCTGGGTTTCACGCTATTCTTCACCATGAGGTGAAGCTTAATGCTAGACCTTAACTCCCTTTTTGCGCTCTACCTCTTTCAAATAGGCGTGAATGCCTTTTTTGTTGATGGTACGCAATGCAGTACTAGATACCTTTAAGGTGACCCAGCGATCTTCTTCGGGAATATAGAAACGCTTAGTAAATAGGTTTGGATAAAACCAGCGCTTTGTTTTCTTATTAGAGTGAGAAACATGGTTTCCTGTAATAGGACGCTTCCCCGTTAAATCACAAATACGAGACATAATCTTCGTTTTAAATCTTCTCTGTTGTTTTCGGCCGACAAAGATAGGGATATTGTACGATCCTTACTATACCTGAATTAGTATTTTTTTCAGAACTCTGATAATTTCTGTAGAAAAGTGTTTTTTCGAAGCAAATACATCACTGATTTCTATTGAAATTGGGCCGTTTTGGCTACCATTCTTCCTATTGAAGGGTCAATGCTGCTATCATTGCGCATTTCTTCAACGGCTACCCACTTGAATCCTTTGACTTCTTCTGGATCAATGTTCATGTTTTCTGATGCAGCTTGAAAAACATAGCGAACATCTAAGTGCCAATGGGCTGGCACCTCTCCTTTCTTTGGAATCTTATGCACATCTACATCATAAATCTGATTGGATAGTGCTTCTATCTTAGTTAAACCACTTTCTTCTATGGCTTCTCTATGTGCTGCTTCAAAAAGCGAACTGTCGTCAGCTTCGATATGCCCACCCGGTTGAAGCCATAGGTCTAATTTCTTGTGGTGCAAAAGCAAGACTTTTTGTTTACAGGGACTCAACACCCAAGCTGATGCGGTAAAGTGCCCTTCTAAGTTTTGCTTTCCGAATACGATCTCGTGTGCTGCTATAAAATCCAACATAAAGGCTTGATGCTTTTGTTCTAAGGCATCAAGCACTTGGTGCTTATGCAGTTCTTGGATGAGCGTTTGTTTGTTGGGGTATGGCATGGTTTAAAGAAACAGCTTGCTGTGAAGAATCACTCCATGATAAGGATTTTTTTGCTCAGCTTGCCTTTGTTAGTATTCATACTCAAGATATAGATACCATTTGTCAATTCAGGAATAACAATATGCATTTCTTGAAAACCGACCCTTGTAGGATTTACTTCTACCTTATTGCCATTCAAA